>JBOHXF010000103.1:0-23526 GCA_050737455.1 Opitutaceae bacterium
TGTTGAAACCGATGACCATGAGCCAGAAACTCCATTTCCCGAGTCGTTCTGAAAGCAGGCGCCCGCTCATTTTCGGAAACCAGTAGTGCAGCGCGCCGAGAATGGCGAAAACGATCAAGCCGACGAAGACGAAATGAAAATGCGCGACCAGATAGTAGCTGTTCTTCGTCTGCCAATCGAGCGCGACCTCCGCATGGGTGACTCCGCTCAGGCCGCCTAGCGTGAACTGGACGAGGAAGGCGAGGCAGTAGAGCATCGGCGTCGAAAGCCTGATGCGGCCTCCGACCATCGTGGCGCTCCAATTGAATACCTTCACGCCGGTCGGGATCGCGATCATCATCGAGGCGACCATGAAAAACGTGTCGGCCCCGTGCCCCAGTCCGACCGTGAACATGTGGTGCGCCCACACCCCGAAGCTCAGGATGCCGATCGCCACCGAGGAACTGGCGACGAACGCATAGCCGAAGATGGGCTTGCGCGAAAACACCGGGATGATCTCCGAGACGATCCCGAAGGCCGGCAGCGCGAGGATGTACACCTCCGGATGGCCGAACCCCCAGAAGATATGCTGCCAGAGAATCGGGGAACCCCCTTCGCGCGCCAGGAAGAAGTGCGTTCCCAGTTGCCGATCGAAGAACAGCATGATCAGTGCCGCGTTCAGCACCGGCAGGGCGAGCACCAGCAGGAATGCGTTGACGAAGATGATCCACACGAACAGCGGCAGGCGCCGCAGGCCCATGCCGGGGGCCCGCAGGCACAGGATCGTCACGATGAAATTGATGGCCGTCGCGACGGACCCGATGCCGAGCGCCAGAAGCGAGACCGTCCAATAATCGACGCCGAGGGTGGTGTTGTACGGGGTCTCGCTGAGTGGCGCGTAGGCGAACCACCCCGTCTCCGGGGGCCCCGTGAACACGCAGAAATGCAGCAGGGCCCCTCCGAACAGCACGAGCCAGACGCTCATCGCGTTGAGCCGGGGGAACGCCATGTCCCTCGCGCCGATCATCAGCGGGATGAAGTAGTTCGCGAATCCGAAGGCCGCCGGCATCACGACCAGGAAGATCATCGTCGTCCCATGCATCGTGAACAGCGCGTCGAACGTGTCCGGCTGCATGAAGTGATTGTTCGGAGCCATGAGCTGGATGCGCATGAACAGCGCCTCCAGCCCCCCGACGACGAAGAAGATCAGGGAGAAAAGCAGGTAAAGGATTCCGATCCGCTTGTGATCGACCGTGGAGATCCAGGCGAGCCGCCGGTGGGCCTGCTCGTCGGGAGTGAGGATGGACGGCTCGGCCGCCGACGTCGAAAGGGAGCCGTTCATTTGAGCGTTTCGAAGAAGGCGATCAATTGGTCGATCTGCGGGTGAGTGAGCTTAAAATTGGGCATTTTGACGCCGGGTTTCACCTGCTGCGGATTTTTCAGCCACCGGCGCAGGTTCTCCGGCGTGTTGCGGGCGACTCTCCCCGCGAAATACGCCCGGCTCTCGAAATGGGTCAGGTCGGGGCCGGCCCGCCCGTCGGCGTCCGTGCCGCGGATCGTGTGGCAGGCCACGCAGGTCATCGAGTTGAATGTCCTCCAGCCCTGCAGGGCCTCGCCGGAGATCGGTTTCACGGCCGGTTTCCGCTGATTCTTCACCCACGCAGCATAATCGGCCGGCTTTTGCGCAATGACCTGGAAGCGCATCCATGCATGTTCGGTGCCGCAAAATTCCGTGCATGCGCCCTCATAGACCCCGGGGTGGTCGGCCTCGATCCATATGTGGTTGTCCCGCCGCGGGACCGCGGTTATCTTGCGCGCGAGCCTTGGCACCCAGAATTCGTGAAGGACGTCAGCCGAGTCGACTCGGATCGAGATGGGCTTGTCCACCGGGATGTGGATTTCGTTGGCGGTCACGAAACCGGCCTTTTCGTACCGTACCTCCCACCACCATTGGTGGCCGATGACTTCCAGGTCCGGAGTCCCCTTCAGCGGCGGATCAGAGACGGCCATCGCCCGCAGCGTGAGAATGAATAGGAAGACCAGGATGGCGAGCGGCCCGAGCGTCCAGATGATCTCGATCGTTTTATTGCCCGCCGTCTGCTCCGGATCGGCGTCCCCCTCACGCCCCCGGCACCGGACGAGGCTGTACACGATAAGCGTGAGCACTACCCCGAATACGCCCGCGCACACGATAAGCGTGATGATGAACAAATGGGAAATCGCCGCGCCGCCCGGCGAGGCCGGGCTGAAGATGGATTGCGGCGCGCTGCTCATGATCCGTTGGTTGTGCTGGAGAAGCTAAGCGGACGAATGGGTTGTTTGATCTGAGCATATCCCGGTCCCCCGCTGGTCAAGCGGGTGACGCAGATTAGCCGCAAGGGTTAGGGGAGAATCCGAGCACAAGGGCGAATTTCTTATTCTTTCGCCCGATTTTTGTTTCCGCGGCGCAAGACGGCTGTCATTGGTTGCAGCCTGGCGCATAACGGGCATCTTCCGGGACATGAAAAGCAACGCATCAGCCATGTGGCAGGGGAATCTGAAACAGGGCCGTGGAACCCTTTCGTCGGACAGCGGCGTCCTCAAGGACACGCCGTACTCGTTCGCGACCCGCTTCGAAGGCGCCCAGGGGACCAATCCCGAGGAGCTGATTGCGGCGGCCCACGCCGGCTGCTTCAGCATGGCCCTCTCGATGGCGCTGGGCCAGGCTGGCTTCACGCCGGAACGGATCGCGACCCGGGCCGAGGCCACGCTGGAGCAGGTTCAAGGCAATTGGACCATATCGTCCGTGCGGCTTGAGTGCACGGCAAAAGTTCCCGGGATCGACCGGGCCAAGTTCGACCAGATCGCGACGGGCGCGAAGGCCAACTGTCCGGTCTCGCGCGTGCTGAAGACGGAGATCACGCTTCACGCGGCGCTGGAATGAAGACAGCGCTCCTGCTTTCCGGGGCGTTGCTAAGGCGCCGGCGGGAAACAACGCACACCATCGATCTCGGCATCACGCTCTTCTCGGCGGAGAATCTCCGCTCAGGAGCGATCTGGAGTTGATACATGGCCAATCCCGAGGCCCGCCGGACGACGGACTTGACCGGAATTGACCCGGCCTGCGCGTCGAAAATGGGCCGCATCTGAGCGGACGGCCCGAACCCCGAAGGTTGAAGCCGCCCCGGCACCGGCGTACGTTGCGCCCACCATGCATATCCTCCACGTTCATGTCCGCGTGAAACCCGATTGCGTCGACGCGTTCCGGACGGCGACGCTCGAGAATGCCCGGCACAGCCTGGAGGAGGCAGGGATCGCCCGCTTCGATGTCTGCCAGCAGCAGGACGATCCCACCCGGTTCGTGCTCGTCGAGGCGTATCGGAGCAGGGAGGACCACGCCGCGCACCGCGGGACGAGCCATTATCGCGGGTGGCGCGACACGGTGGCCGGCATGATGGCCGAGGACCGCAAGGCGCACACCTACACGAACCTGTTCCCCGCCGACTCCGGCTGGTGATCCGGGCCTCATGAACTTTCAGTTCGCGACCGCCGGCCGGATCGTATTCGGCCCCGGGGTGCTGAAGGAGGCCGCGCCGGCGGCGGCCGCTTTCGGCCGGCGCGCGTTTCTCGTCACAGGCCGTGACGTTTCGCGGGCGGAGCGCCTCCGCACCGCGCTCCGGGCGGCCGGCGTTTCCACCGCGGAGTGGGCCGTGCCGGGCGAACCGACCACGGACACCGTCGAATGCGCCGCTGCCGCCGCGCGGCGGGAGGGCTCCGAGTTCGTGATCGGATTCGGGGGCGGCAGCGCCATCGACGCGGCGAAGGCGGTCGCGGCGCTCGCGACCAACGCGGGCCCGATCACCGACTATATCGAGGTGATCGGCGCAGGAAAGCCGCTGGAGATACCGTCCCTTCCCTGCATCGCGATCCCGACGACCGCGGGCACCGGTTCGGAGGCGACGCGCAACGCCGTCCTCGCCTCGCCCCGGCACCGGCTGAAGGTTAGTCTGCGGGGCCCATATCTCCTGCCGAAGATCGCCTTCGTCGATCCGGAATTGACTCTCGGCCTTCCGCCCGGCCTGACGGCCGCCACCGGCCTGGATGCCCTGACGCAGCTCGTCGAACCCTTCGTGTGCTCGCGGGCCAATCCTATCACCGACGGGCTCTGCCGGGAAGGGCTCGCGCGGGTGGCGCGCTCGCTTCGCCGCGCGTTCGAGCGCCCGGACGACCGAGTTGCGCGGGAGGAGATGGCGGCGGCGAGCCTCTTCGGCGGGCTCGCCTTGGCCAACGCAGGCCTGGGCGCCGTCCATGGATTCGCTTCGCCGGTCGGCGGCCGCTTCGGCGCGCCCCACGGCGCCATCTGCGGCGCGCTCCTGGCCCCGGCGATGGAGACCAATCTGCGCGCGGGAGCTTCGCGGGACCGCTACACCGAGGTCGCGAGGCTGCTCGCCGGCCGGCCGGGGGCCTCCGCCGAGGACGGCGTGGCCTGGGTGCGGGCGCTGAAGGCAGATCTGAAAATCCCCGGCCTGCGCTCCTACGGCGTCGTCGATTCGGACGCGCCGGCCCTGGCCGCGCAAGCGGCGAACACAAGCAGCATGAAGGCCAATCCCATCCCGCTTTCCGCGGCGGCGCTGGAGGCCCTGCTCCGCGCGGCCCTGTAGCGCTCAAGCGGCCAGGGGAGCGCGGAACCGGGCAAGATCCTTTTCGCGGATACAATCGGCGTGGTCCAACTCGCACAGGGTTTCGGGCTCCCACAGCGCGGCGCGCAGCGGCGCCACCAGCGAGCGGGGCAGTTCCGGGTCATCGATGCGCGCCAGGATCGACAGCGTCTGACGGCACGCGGGCAGCCCCAGCCACTCAAGAAGCCCGAAGATACCGCCGTTATCGTAGGCGGCCCCGATCTCGTTCCAGCGCGGCCCTTCGGACCCGCGCAGCCGAACATGCGCCGCGAGGAAAACCGTGAGGGCGGGAACCGCTTCCAGTTCCGGCAGGAGCCGGGGGCACCGCGTGAGGACGGCGAGGGCCTCCAGCCGCTCGTACAGAAAGAACGTCAGAAACCGCCGGAAGGAGGACGGCAGGAGGCTCAGGAGCTCCCGCCACTGGTTCGTGTCGCCAGCCGCCGCGGCAGAGGCAAAGCTCTCCGAAGCTGGGTCCGGATCATATGCTTCCCAGCGGCCATCGACCTGGGTCTCGAACTGAACAGCCGGCGGCTCTTGTCCGGCTGTTCGGGCGGGCGGGGAACGGTGCGGTTCCGGAAGGACGATCGCCCGGTGGGGAGCGCCGTCGTGATACCAGCGGATTTGAGCATTCATGCGCCGCCCACGTTACCCGGCACCTGGGACATTGATTGTCCCAGGCCCTTTTGCTAAACGTCCGTCCGGTCCATGGTCCCGCGCAATCAGCTCTCCCGCCCCCCTTTGGAGCGCATGCTCCGCATCCATGACGAATTGCGCCGCAACACCCTGCCCAACTGCAGCAAACTTGGGAAGATGCTGGAGGTCTCCCGAAAGACCGTGCTCCGAGACATCGCTTTCATGCGCGAGCGGCTGGATCTTCCGATCGAATTCGATTTCGGAATCCAGTCGTACCGCTACGCCTACCCGGTATCCGCCTTTCCGACCGTCCAGGTGACCGAGGGCGAACTGCTGGCGCTGCTCGTCGCGCGCCGGGCGCTCGAACAGTATCAGGGGACGCCCTTCCATCATCAGCTCGAAGTGGCCTTCGACAAACTCACGGGCGGGCTAAAAGACCGCATTTCTTTCTCTCCCGCCGATGAACTGCGGGCCGTCTCGTTCAAGAACGTCGGTCTCGGCAAGGCCGATCTCGCCGTATTCAACCCGTTGAGCTCGGCGGTCCTTCACCAGCGCGAAATCGAGTTCGACTATCGCAAGACCGGCGCGGCCGGCGCCGCGCGTCGGCGCGTGCAGCCCTACCATCTTTCCCACCGCGAAAACCTCTGGTATCTGATCGGGCTCGACCTGGAGCGCAGCGCGTTGCGCACCTTCGCCCTGCCGCGGATTGGCGCCGTGCGCATCCTGAACCGGCGGTTCGTCCGCCCGGAGAACTTTTCGCCCGAGCGGTTTTTCGCGAGCGCCCTGGGCGTTCTGGTTGGTGGGGGCAACCACCTCGTGCGCGTCCGCTTCGACCCGGAGGTCGCCGGCCGGGTTCGGGAGCGCGTCTGGCACGAGTCCCAGGAAATGACCGACCGGCCGGACGGAGGGCTCGAGCTCACGCTGCGGTTGGGCGCCCTGCCGGAGGTGGAGCGCTGGATCCTGGGCTGGGCCCCCCATGCCGAGGCGCTCGCCCCGCCTGAATTGCGCCAGCGCATTCGCGCCCGGGCTCAGGCTCTCGCGGGCCGCCACGCGGTCTAACCGGACCTTCATCCGTTTCATGAGCTCCGCGCCTGCCGTCTCCGTATTCGGACTTTGGAAGCGTTTCGGCGCCGTCGAAGCGGTCCGAGGCGTTGGTTTCGAGGTCGCCCGGGGGGAGGTCTTCGGCCTGATCGGCCCGAACGGAGCGGGCAAGACGACCGCCCTCGAATGCCTGCTCGGCCTCTGCGAACCGGACGAGGGCGAGATCCGCATCCTGGGGCTCGAGGTCCGGGACCATCCGGACGCCGTTCGGCGGAAGGTGGGCGCCCAGCTCCAGGTTTCCGCGCTGCCCGACGCCATGACCCCGCGCCAGGCGCTCCGGCTTTGCGCCCGTTTCTACCCGGTCGCCGTCGCGGCGGACGAACTCCTGGAACGTTTCGGCCTCGCCGACAAGGCCGACGCGCGCTTCTCGGGGCTTTCGGCCGGCCAGCGGCAGCGCCTGGCTCTGGCGCAGGCCTTCATCAACGAGCCCGAGGTCGTGATTCTCGACGAGCCGACGGCCGGGCTTGATCCGAACGCGCGGAAGGAGCTGCACGGGCTCATCTCCTCGCAGCGCTCCGCGGGGCGCGCCGTGCTCTTCACGACCCATGACCTCGAGGAGGCGAGAACGCTTTGCGACCGTATTGCGATCATCGACCGGGGCCGCGTCCTCGCCCTGGATGCTCCCGAGGCATTGGTGGCTCGGAGCGCCGCCCTGGCTCGCCTGTTCGTCCGAACCGAACCGGTCCTGGCGGCCGAGGACTTGAAAGGGCTTCCGAGGGTGCTCGGCATCGAACCGGCCCCCGGCGGATGGAGCCTGGAGACCGCTTCGGTGAATCGGACGGTGGCGGGCCTGGCGACGCTGGCGGAAGCGCGGCGGGTCCAGCTCGCGGAGGTCCGGATCCGGCGCCCCACGCTCGAAGACGTGTTTTTCGAACTTACGGCCGCTTCCCGGCCGGATGCCCGTCCCGAGCGCGCGCCGCCCGGCGCCGTCATCCCGCCCCTGCCGGCCGCCGCGCCGCCGCCCGCCGCATGATCCAAGGTTTCCTCTACCACCTTCAGCTCACGCTCCGGCTCAATTTCAAGAGCAGGCAGCCGCTGATCTACGGTTACCTCGTCCCGGTCCTGTTCCTGGTCGCCTTCGGCGCAGTGTTCCGCTCCGGCCGGCCGCCGCTCCTGCATGAGATGGGTCAGCTCATCACGATCAGCGCCCTGGGCGGCGCCTGCTTCGGCCTCCCGACCGCGCTCGTCTCCGAGCGCGAGAGAGGCTTGTGGCGCCGTTTTCGGCTCCTGCCGAACGCTCTCTGGCCTCTCGTCACGAGCACGCTGCTCGCCCGCTTCGTACTCATCGCCTCCGCAGCCGCGCTGCAAATCGCGCTGGCCCGCCTGATCTACGGCACGCCTGCGCCGCAACATCCGGCGTCCTTCATCGTCGGCTACGCCGCGGTCGCCTTCGCGTTCCTCGGCATGGGCTTGCTCGTCGCCGCGCTGGCCGAGGATGTTCCCGCGGTCCAGGCGCTCGGCCAGTGCATTTTTCTGCCGCTCATCATGATCGGCGGCGTCGGCATTCCACTGCTCGCGCTCCCGCTCTGGACTCAGAGGATCGCGAGTTTCCTGCCGGGCCGCTATGCGGTCGACGCCCTCCAGCGGGGCTATTCCGGGGAAGGAACCGGGGTGCTGTTCCGCTTCAATCTGCTCGCCCTGCTCGCGATGGGCCTCGCCGCGGGGTTCGCCGGCGGGAAGCTTTTCCGCTGGGACCAGGCCCACCGCCCCGAACGGCGGCCGGGCGTGTGGATCCTCGGCGCCATCGTGCCCTGGCTGGTCGTTGGTGCGATCTCGCTGCGGACGGAACGCTGGCACGCCCTGGTGCCGCCGGTCGCGACATCCGCGGCCTCGATCACCGAGGCCCAGATCGCCTCCATCGGTTTCGACGGCCTGCCCCCGGACGACGGTGTGTTCACTCCGCTAGCGTCGGTCGATTTCGAGCAGGACCTCCGGCCGGACGCGAAGGCGCGCATCGACGCGATCGCGGCGAAGCTGCGCGCGTGGCCCCCCGGCCGCGCCGCGGACTCTTTCCAGGCGATCCGCTCTCTGCTCAGTGTCGCCTCGATCGCCGATGTGGCCGAGGACCCGCTGGAGGGCCCGATCGCGCGCACCGTGCTCGATCTCCTTTATCACCGCTACCGCATGGACGTCCTGGAGCGTGGCCTCGCTTGGATCGCGCTTTATCCCGAGGAAGGCGGCGTCCGCACCTCCGTTCCCGAGCTCGACATCCCTGGAGACATCGGTTCCCGCGAAGTGCGCGCCCGAAGCGCGATCTACGCCGCCAAGTTCCTGGGCCGGGTCCGCGGGCGGATCCCGATGTGAGCCGCGTCGGCGGCGGTTTCCCTTGGGGTGGCGTTCGGGAGATATGGCTGGTCGAACCCCACCTGCGCTCCTTCCTGGACGACCGCTTCGAAAACGGCGGCATCGGCTCCATGCACACGCTGGAAGCCAGTGCCCCCACCCCCCTGCGTGCGGGTTTCGCCCGATCGGCGGTCAAGGCTTGAGGACGGAGATCAGGTGCGGGGGTGTCCTTCCGAAATGGAAAAACGGAAGGCGCCGGGACCGCGGTGACCGGGCTAGAACCGCACTTCGAATTCGGCGCCGAAGACGCGCGGGGCGCCCGGAGCGGCGCTGTTCACGCCCGGCACGATTAGGGTGTAGTAGCCTTTGTCCGTAAGGTTCTCGCCGTAGACGGTCGCGGTCCAGCGCGCCGCGGTGTAGCCGGTACGCGCGGCCAGCGTGGCGTAGCCGCCCTGAATGTCGGCCGGGGTTCCCATTTCGTCGTAATCGGTCCGGCCCACCGCGGCGAGGTCGGCCGCCGCGAACCAGCCCGCCGCCGGGTGGTATGCGAGCGACAGGTCGCTCGTGAAGCGCGGGATGTCCGGGGCGCGGTTGCCGGACAGATCCTCCCCGCCGACGGGCGCATTATACCGATCGAGGCGGGCGTCCGTCCAGCCAGCCGTGATCCGCGCGGTCCAGGATTTCGCCGGGTGCCAACTCGCGTCCGCTTCGGCCCCCGAACTGTGGGCGCGCGCGGCGGTGGCCACGAAATAGTCCGTCGCGGTGAATGACCGCTCAATCTGGTAATCGCCGATCCGATCGTAAAAGCCGCGCACCGCGAATTCCACCGCGCGGTCTCTTGCGGCCCAATCCCAGCCCAGGGTGTAGGCCGCCACGCGCTCGGCCGCGAAAGGGATGAACGCCGTATTGTCCGTGTAGGAGGAAAAGCCTCCCGGCCGCATCCCCCACGCCCCCGCTGCCTCGATGTGCTGGTTTGCGCCGGCCGACCACCGCGCCGCGACGCGCGGCAGAAAGGCGTCGTACCGGCCTTCCCCATGGTAGAGAAGCCCCGCGACCGGGACGGTCTCGCTCCGGTCGAACGTCTTCCCGTCGGTTTCGATCCGCGTCCCCGCGGTGATCTGCCAGTCCGGCGCCGGGTCGAACACGGCGTCGGCATAGGCGGCGGCCGACTCCGAGTCCTGGTCGAAGCCAGAATCCTCGATGGGAACGACGCCTGCGATCGAGCGGGCGACCGCATTGGTCGTGGTTTCCTTGGACAGCCAGATCCCTCCGCGAATCGCGATGGGGCCTTGGTCGAGGACGACCATCCGGATCTCCTCGTTCCAGGCCTTCTGGTCCTGAAGAACGAGCGAACTGAGCGGCGGCGGCAGGACAAGGTAATCGGTGTAGGGGTTCATCCGCCAATCGGTGACGCTGGTGACCATCGAGACCGTGGCGAACGGCAGGGTGAACGCCCCCTTCACCGCCGCGCCCCAGCTATCGAGGTCGGTGACGCCCTCCTGGGGGCGGCTCACGACAAAAAGCGGCCCGCCAAGCGGCACGAGCGGCTGCGCACCGTCCCGCTCCCGCGTGGCGAAGGCTTCCACCGTGAACGCGGCGTAGGTGCTCGGCGCGATCCGGATCTGCGCGAACGCGTTCTCGCGCTCTTGGTCGTCGACCGGCCGACCAAGCAGAGTGTTGAAGATGTACCCGAGACGGGCCTGGTATCCGGCGTCGGCCTGCGCGCTCACCATCCCGCCCGGCCTGCTGCCGGTCATGACCGCGCCGTCCCGCTCGGAGTAGCTCCCGAACCCGGCCGCGAGCCGCCCGCCGCCCGCGGTCCCGTCCGCCTCCGGCGTGAACACCACCACGCCGCCGTCGGTCGCGCGGCCGAACTCGGTCCCCTGCGGTCCGTCGTGCACGGCCGCTTCCGCGAAGCCGTCGAGCAGCGACGGATAGGCGAAGCTCGACGCCAGCGGAATGTCCGCATAATACATCGTTACCGCAGGCTCGCTGAAGTATGGGGTGTTCGCGAGCCCCCGGAGCGTGAAGAGGCTCCCGAATCCGGCCGCGCCGCCCTCGGCCACATGGAAATTGGCGACGGACCGATCGAGCGCGGACCAGGTGTCGAGCCCGTCCGACGACACCGGATCGATGGATACCGGGGTGACGCCCGCGGCGTCGGAAATCAGCGCCCCCTCATTGACGATCATGGCGGGGGCCTGGATGAGATCGGACGAGAGGGCCGTCTGAGCGCGGCCGGAGAGGGCGCAGGCCGTAACGAGGGCTAAACCGAGGGAACGTCGCATGGAACGCGTTGGAGACCAACAAACTGCCCATTCGTTCCCCGCGTTCAGGCTCCGCGTGGGCGCAAGCACGACCGTATGCGAACATCTTCTGCCGTCGGCCCTGCGGCGACTTCGTGAGCGCTGAGTTCGACGTCGGAGCGCTCCTCTCGCTGCCCCTCGGTGACCGGCCCCTGCGGCGCCTCTGGGGCGTGGCCCGGGCGCGGAGCCGCCCGCTTGAGCGCGTCGAGGAAATTTTCGTCGGCTTCTGCGGGACTGCGGCCGAAGCGCTGGGCCTGGGTGCCCCGAGCCCGGCTTGACCCGACGGTATTCTCTCGCGTCGGGGACGGATCGCCGGTAATGCACGAGGGCCCCATGCGGAAACTTCATCCCCGACGCCGAGGCCTCATGGCCGCGGCCCTGGTCTCGTTCGGACTCGCTGGGACGGCCAGGTCCGCCCCGGCCGCGCCGGACGTAGAGAACGCGGTCGTCAAGATCTTCTCCACGGTGCGGTACCCCAATCCGTTTCGTCCCTGGACCAAGGGCTCGCCGCAGCAGATCAGCGGCAGCGGCGTCGTCATCGAGGGCCGGCGCATCCTCACGAACGCTCACGTTGTCCTTTACGCGAGCGACATCCAAGTGCAGGCGAACCAGTCCGGGGACAGGCTGTCCGCCAGAGTGGCGGCGATCGCCCCGGGGATCGATCTCGCCCTCCTCAAACTGGACGACGAGTCGTTCTTCGCGACCCACCCGCCGCTGCCGCGGGCGGCGGCTCTGCCGAACGTGAAGGACACGGTCCTCGTGTACGGCTACCCGACCGGCGGCACGAGCTTGTCGATCACCAAGGGGATCGTTTCGCGCATCGAATTCACTCCCTACAACTATCCTGTTTCCGGCCTAAGGATACAGATCGACGCCGCCATCAACCACGGCAACAGCGGCGGCCCCGCCGTGGTGGGTCGCCGCATGATCGGGCTCGCATTCAGCCGCCTTGAGGGCGGGGCCGAGAACATCGGCTACATCATCCCGTCGCAGGAGGTGAACTTGTTCCTGAAGGACGCGATGGCCGGCCGGCCGTATGGGAAGCCGGGCATGTTCGATGGTTTCGAGGTCCTGCAGAATCCGGGCTTGCGCGCCTACCTCCACGCCGGTCCCGACGTGCGCGGCGTGGTGGTCATCCGCCCGGACGAGACCACGCCCGGCTATCCCCTCCGGCGATGGGACGTCGTCAGCCGCATCGGCGATACGCCGATCGACGACGAGGGCATGGTGAAGGTTTCGGACCTGCTGCGGGTCAATTTCCATTACATGATCCAGAAGCTTCAGCGCAACGACACCGTCCCCCTGACCGTCTACCGGGGTGGCCGCTGGCTTACGGTGTCGTACCCGCTCAAGCGCGAGCGGCCGCTGCTCCTGCCCGCCCTGAAAGGCCGCTATCCGTCGTATTTCATCTGCGGGCCGATCGTTTTTTCGGCCGCGACGGCCCAGTTCATCGACGGATTCCAACGCAACGCCGCGGCGCTGACCGCGCTTTCGGCCATGGGCAGCCCGCTCGTCGCCCGGCGGGGGGACCGCCCGGGGTTCCCCGGCGAGCGGCTCGTGGTCGTCTCCTCCCCCTTCTTTCCTCACCGCCTGGTCAAAGGGTACAATTCGCAGGTGGCCGCCGTCGTGAAATCCGTGAACGGCGTCGCGATCCGCAACCTCGCGCAGCTTGTCCGGGTGCTGCGCGACTCGCGCGATCCCTTTGTCCGGATCGAATTCGCGGAGCGCGGCCGGGAGGCGCTCGTGTTCCGCCGGCAGGCGCTGCTCGGTTCGACGGACGGGATCATGGAGGACAACGATGTGCGCGACCAGGGCTCTCCGGACATGATGGCGATTTGGAACGCGAAGGGATCGCGCTCCGGCACCTGACCCCGCGCGCCGCGGGACTTGCTGATTTTCTAAAAAGGGGCGGTGCCACTGGACTCGAACCAGTGACGTCGGCAGATCAGGGCATCCGCGCCAGGAGCGTCTTCACACCCTCGATGGGAGCGGCTGTGATCGGCCTGAACTTCAGCGGACTCCGGGCCGCGAGCGTCTCCCGCACGAACGGATGATTGAGGATGGGCCCGCTGAGCCCCGCCGGAATGTCCGCCTGCGCCGTGCCGGGAAAGAGCTTGGCCGCCACGCGCAGGCCCAGGTCGAGCAGATGGCCGGCCGACGCGGTGACGATCTCCCGCGCAGCCTCGTCGCCGCGCCCGGCCAACTCCAGAATGCCCGGCGCGAGCTGCGCGATTTTCGGATTGGACACCGAATCGTTGTAAAAAAACCGGCTGATCGCCCCGGCCTCCGGCAGCCCCGTGTGCTCCTTGAGAAACGGACCGATGCCCGACGGCGGCAGCCAGCCCTGCAGTTCCAGCATCCCGCGCGCGATCGCGTCCCGGCCGAGATCGTAGCCGCTGCCCGGGTCGCCGAATCGCCAGCCGAGGCCGCCCGCGTAATGCACGTCGCCGAACCGCTCGGTCGAGGGCTTCCCCGACCTCGCGGCGACGAACGATCCGGTCCCCGCATGCAGGACGAGCCCCGGGCCGCCGCCGGTGGCCAGTTCGAGGACGGGCAGGGAGTCGTCGACCGCGACGACGTGTCCAAAGGTGACGAGCCCCCCGGCGAATTCCTGCCAATACCCGCGGCTGCCCGCCATGCACAGGAGCGTCGTGTCGATCCGCAGGGCGGGATCCTTTGCGACCGTCGGCGCCAGCAGGCCGCGAATCAGCTCCGCCACGACCCGTTTGGATTCGGCGGTTCCGACGATGCTCGGATTGCACCCGGGCCCGATCCGGCGGGCAACCTCCGCGCCGCCTTTTTCCACAAGGACGGCCTCGGTCTTCGTCCCGCCTCCGTCGACACCCAGGCGATAGTTCATGGTGGGCCTCTCCGTTACGCGAGTTGTCGACTGAGCCGCCCTTTGTACCGTTCGGCGAGGCCCCGGTTGTACTCGATCGCGCCGGGCACGTTCTGGCTCCGCAGGACCGGTGGCGGATGGCCGGCCGCCTTGAGCCAGTCGACGACGGCGAGCATGAGCCAATTGAGCAGCGAGCAGCCAACGACGGTGCTTGTGGGGCCACCCCGCGTGCCTTCGGCGATCTCCACCACGGCGTCGCCCGGCTCTCCGCCGTTGTCCAAAACGTAGTCCGCGGACTCGAACAGCCGCTTCCCGCCCGGGTGCTGCGAAGGCGTTTGCCGGGACATGGCAAGGCAGGTGAGGGCGATCACCGTCAGCCCCTGTTTTCGACCGTAGAGCGCCACGTCGATCGGAGCCGCGTTCTTGCCGGAGTTGGAGATGACGATCAGGGTCTCGCCCGGCCGGAGCCCGTACTGCCGATCGTACCGCTCGACGAGCCTGGCGCCGTACCCGGGGAGATTCTCGACGAAGCCGGCAGTGGGATCGGGGATGCCCGTCACGCACACGAGGCCGCCGGCCCGGCCGATGATCTCCCGGGAGACCACCTCGCTGTGCCCGCTCCCGAACGTGTGCACGACGCCGCCATCCGCGATGTTGCGGCCGACGAGCGGCGCCGCCTTGGCGATCACCTCGCGGTTCTCCTCCCAGGCCCAGTCCAGCATCACGCGGGTGCGCTCGTAATAGATTTTGGTGAGGTCGCTCATCGGGCTGTGCCGGCTGGCGCTAACCAAGCTCCCACCGTCCGTAGACGCCGCAAGGCAGAACTTTGCCGTCGCGCTGGATCGGCAGGCCCACCTCCCCGGCCGTGATCGCGCCGCCTGCAGGCCCCATCAGCTCGGCGAGCAGGTTCGCGACGACGGTCGGGGACAGCCTCGCGGTGTACGCGTTGATCAGGATGAAGAGCGGCCGCGCGCCGAGCACGCCGCGGCAGGCCTGCAGGAGCGGCCAGAGATTGTCCTCCAGCCTCCACATTTCGCCGGCGCTGCCCCGGCCGTAGGTCGGCGGGTCCATGATGATGGCGTCGTACTTTCGCCCCCGCTTTCCCTCCCGGCGGACGAACTTGAGGCAGTCGTCCGCGATGTACCGGATCGGCGCGGCCGACAGGCCGGAAAGCGCGGCGTTTTCCCGGCACCACTTCAGCATGCCCTCGGCCGCGTCGACGTGGCAGACGCTTGCGCCGGCCTTCGCCGCCACGCAGCTCGCCGCGCCGGTGTAGCCGAACAGATTGAGGACGCGGATCTCCCGGCCCGCCGATCCGATCTTTTGGGAGATCCACTCCCAATTCACAGCCTGCTCGGGGAAGAGGCCCGTGTGCTTGAACGAGGTCGGCCGGATCTTGAAGGTGAGCCCCAGGGCGTCGTACTTGATCTCCCAGTGCTCCGGCAGCGGCCTCCGGAATTCCCACTGGCCGCCGCCGGTCTCGCTCCGATGGTAGATGCCGTCCCAATGGGGCCAGGGAGTCCCGGGCGCCTGTCCGGAGCGCGGCCAGAGGACCTGCGGATCGGGCCGCACCAGCGTGTATGGGCCCCAACGCTCCTGTTTCATTCCGTCGCCGCATTCCACAAGCTGGTAATCGCGCCAATGGTCGGCGACGAGCAGGGCGGGGCGGTGCGCCGGGGCGTTCATGAAAGCGGCTGTCACCCCATCCGCCCCTCCGCGCCGCTTCAAGGCCCAAACGCCAAAACGCGCTGGGGCGAGGGTTGTGCGGTCCGACGCTACAGAAGGCCCATCTCGACTTTGCGCTCCAGGCAGCGCTCGAACTCCTTGCGCAGTTCCTTCCGCTTTCCCCTCAGGCCGGGTACCAGGGGGAGCCAACCATAGACAGCCTCCCGGAGATGGCGGGGCATCACCGGCTCCAGCACCTGAACCCGCTCGAACCCGCGCACACACGCCCCGGCCACCTCCTCGCAGGCACGCTGGGCATCGGCCGAACTGTGCTGCCCCGCGAGTCGCGTGACCGGGTCCAGCGGGCGGCGCCCCCGCCGCTTTGTCACACTCCGGTACGCGGTCCGGCCGTCGACGACGACGCTCACCGTCCGCGGAAAATAGCTTGCCATCAGCGTCCAGGGCGAAGGCCCGTCACCCGCCGCCCGCAGATCGCTGCGCAGCACGACTGCCGGGATGTCCGCGAATTTGGCGAGCATGAACTCGACCACCGTCGCGCTCTCGATCTCCGCCCCGTCGAACGTGAACAGAGCCAGATCGCAGCCGAGCAGCGCCCGGATATCCCGGTCGCGGATCGCCCGCGGACGCGGCCCGTCCGGCTCGCTGTCCTGGGGAAGCAAGCACAGGTACTTCCCGTGGGACTTGTCGTAAATCGCCTCGGCGAGATACGCGTTGCCGAGCAGGTGCGGCAACGCGTACAGCTCGCTGGCGAGGTAAACCGTGAAGCTCGGGGCTTTCTTCGCCATTGGGTTCCGGACGGGTCAGCGCGGTGGATCCAGCTCGAGCCGGTGCCGCTCGGGGCCGGGAAGGAACGGCGTCGGTTCCCCCTTCACCCATGCTTCGTGCCCCGCGCGGAAGAACGGCGAGAGGGGATGGCCGCTCTGGCCGCCGGGCATTTCGAAGATGCCGTCCCGCTCGTGCCCGGGCGCGACGACGAACCGCTCGCTCGCCCCGAAGCTCGGCCGCTGGATCCGCGGCATGTTCGCCCCTCCCGGCATCTCGGTCGCGGGCATGTCCAGCCACCCGGTGAGAAACGCGGGGAACGCCAGGCTGAACGGATGCACCATCCTCAGGCGGTTGAACAGTCCCCACCTCGCCTGGTCCACCGCGAGGCCCTTCCGCTTCAGCGTGTCGGCCACGTTGTCCACGGCCGTCAGCAGCAGTTCGTTCCAGCTCTTGAACCGCGGATTCAGCAGATACGCCGGCTTATCCTGGATCAGGGTCCAAAGCGCCTCTTCGTAATTCAGGGAGGTCCAGGAGAATTCGGGGTCCTGATTGGCGCAGGCCGCGAACAGCGGGTTCATGACGAGCTCCGCGACCCGCACCCGAAATTTCCGCACCAGCGTGTAGCCGACTTCGTCCGGATCGGCCCGCCCCTTCCAGGTCCGGACGGCCCCCCGGAACCGCGCGCGGGTCGACCCTGCGGGGGCCCGCGCCGGCGTCAGCACCGAAAGGAGGAGCCCGCGCCAGCGCTCCAGGAACAGGGCGCGGTCGTCGAGTTCAATTCCGAGAAGGTCCCGGGGGACGACCTTGCGCCCGGCCTTCACGAGCTTCGCAAGATCGTCGCGGATCTGCCGCGCGCGGGCCGGAAGCTTGTAGCCGTTGTCGCCCAGCCGCTCCAAGGCGCCGCCCCCGAGCATCCGCTGGTTGGCGGACCACAGGTACGGCCGCCCTGACACCGTCGGCGTTTCCGCACCGGAAAGCCACCCGTCCCATTTGCGGTCGCCGTATTCCCAGGCGACCGGCAGCCGGCCGTCGTAATCGTGGCCGACCCGATTGGGGAGCGCCCCCGCAATCGTCCAGCCGATCTTCCCCCGTTCGTCCGCGACCACGATGTTCTCGTCCGGAATCCGGATCCGATGCGCGATCGCGAGCGCCTCGTCCGTGGTGCGGGCGTCGACCAGATTCACGATCGCGAAATTCACGGCGTCCGGCATATCGCCTTCCCAGTGGTACACGAGCCAGCGCCCCATCGAATCGAGGCCTAGCACCGGGCCCCACACCGTCCAGTCATAGGTGGCTTTGACCGTCCCGGACCCTCGGACATCGATCGATTCGACGCGGTGGTCCACCGCCATGATCCGGCCCGCCGGTCCGCGGTAATAGTCGGCTTCCACGGGCGAGACCGCGATCAGGTCCCCTGTGCCCGTGTACGCATCGGTGAAGCCCCAGGCCACGTGCCCGTTGCTGCCCGCGATGACGGCGGGCGCGCCCGGCAGCGTGACCCCCGTCACCCGGTGTCCCGGCCACTCGAGCGACGCCCGGTACCAGATATTCGGGACCGTCAGGTCAAGATGCATGTCGTTCGCCACGAGGCCGGCTCCGCTCCGTGTGAACGCCCCGGACACAGCGAATGCGTTGGACCCTGCGGCGCCCGCCTGCGTGTCCGGGGTGTCGACCATAGCCGCGGTTCCATCCCCGGCGGACGCGACATTTATCGCCCCGGGCACGGGCAAGGGCGCCAGGGGCGCCGTGCTCCCATCGAGCGCGGCGTCGTCCGGTCCCACGAGAGGCGCGAAGAAATCCAGGGCTTTCGACCCGAACGTGTTGCGGATATCCGCCAGATCGCGGAGGTACCGTCCGTCGGATTGCTGCAAGGTGAGCGTCATCGTGTCCTCCACGAGAAAGGTGTCCTCCGGCCGCCACGGCCGCGGCTTCGCCGCCAGCACAATGTATTCGAAGGGCTCGGCCCTCAGGCTGCCGAGCCCGGCGTTCACCCCGTCGGCGTACGCCGCGAGGATGCGCCGCTGGACCGGCGTGCACGCCCGAAGTTCCTCTTCGGCGAGCTGGCGGAAAGGGTGCCTCCGCGCCGCGCGATCGAGGTCCAGGGTGGCCTTTCCGAAGAGTTCCGACAGCTCCCCTGCGGCCCTCCGCCGCGCCAGGTCCATCTGGAAAAACCGGTCCTGGCCGTGCGCGTACCCGAGGGCCCGGGCCACGTCCACGTAGTTCGCGCCGCGAATCGTGGGGACCCCCTCCGCATCGCGCGCGATGACCGCGGGCGCGGAAAGCCCGGGCAGCCGTCCCCGGCCATCGATGATCGGCAGGCTCTCCCTCAGCTTCCAATAAAACCATCCGCCGGCCACCGCCGCGCCCACGAGAATGCCGAGCGCCGCGAGGCCCGCGAACTTCAGCGCGATCCAGACGCGCCGGAAACGGGCGGCTCGGCCGTTCACACCGCGAACTCCCTGCGGATTTGCCCGACGATCGCCTCCGGCGTCTCGGCCGCGTCGGCCGTGAAAACCCCCGTCGGCGGCTCAAGCGCGTCGAACTGCGAGCGGAGCATGGGCGCCTTCATGAAATGCCCCGTCCGCTCCCGGAGCCGCTCCAGAATGAGCGCGTAGTCCCCTCGGAGGAACACGAACTTCACGTGTTCCGGGTCGGCCGCGATCGTCCGCCGGTAGTTCTCGCGCAGCGCCGAGCAGGTCACCACCGCGGGCCGCAGCCGCTCCAGGCATTCGTCGATGTACCGGCGGATCGCCGCGAGCCAAGGCGCCCGGTCCTCGTCGGTGAGGGGAACGCCCGCGGACATCCGCGCGACGTTCTCCGGCGGATGGAATTGATCCGCGTCCCGGAAGCTCCATCCGAGCTCCCGCGCGAGGAGGGCGCCGACGGTCGTTTTCCCGCTTCCGGAGACCCCCATGACCACGATCACGACCGGATCAGTCACGCCAGTGATACACCGCGGTGCAGACGACGGCGAAGATGAGCGTCGGACCCACCACCCAGAGGGGATGGAAAGGAATGCGAAAATGCCTGATCACCCACCAGATGAAGACGCACTTGACGATAATCACCACCCAGAAAATGCCGAGGAGCCGCTCCATTCGCCGGTTGCGGACGGGCAGGTCCCGGACGTTCACTTCCTTGACGAAGCCCTGCCCATAGTCGTCGGCTTCCCGCCGCGACACGCGCTGAAGCATGTTGGCGAACACATCGGAAACCAACGACGATCCCGCCCCAGTGTCAAAGCCCGTCGCCCTTTCCCCGCTCCTGGAGGTGGAGTCCGCCGGCAAAGCCCGGGCCTGGAAAGTGCCTCGGCAACGCTCTGGGCGACGCGCACGCGGCGGCGGTTCGCGGGCCGGGACCGGGCTTGAGGCGGCCGCGCGACGAAGGACCCCCACGGTCTTGCGGAGCGCGCCATCGGAAACAAATCGGGTACTTTGCCCGAAATCGCAGGTCCAAGGGGGGAGATTATTTTATCCCACCCATGAGCAAACTTCCCCTCCTCTGCCTCGCCTTGGGCGCCCTCTCGTTCGTCGCCGTGGCGCGAGCCGACAACGGCAACGACGAAGCCATCCGGCACACCGCCGACAACTCCTACAATTTCCGGGTGGTCCTGGCCGGCCAGGTCCGGGCCCATGTGCACGACGGCGTCGTCACCTTGACCGGCAAGGTTCGCGACGAGGACCAGAAGAGCCTCGCCGAAAACACCGTCAACGAAATCCCCGGCGTCCGCGATATCGACGATCAGATCCAGGTCCGCGGCGCGCCCGCGCCGCATTCCGACGATTGGATGGCCTTCAAGATCCGCATGGCGCTCCTCTTCCACCGCGACGTCAGCGCCTCCCACACGAAGGTCTCGGTCACCGACGGCGTCGCGACCCTCACCGGCGTCGCGAACAGCGAGGCCGAGAAGGAGCTGGAGGGACAGTATGCCCATGAGGTCGACGGCGTGAAGTCCGTCGTCAACGACGTCCAAGTCGTGCCCGAAAGCGACAAGACCGTCCCGTCCTACACCCGGCCGGTGGCCGGCCCCAAGGAGGACGACGGCTCGATCACGGCGGAGATCAAGTACGAGCTGCTGACGCACAAGGCGACGACCGTGACGACCCATGTGACCACTCACGACGGCGTAGTCACCATTTCCGGTCAGGCCAGCAACGATGCCGAGAAGGAACTTGTCACGCATCTCGCGCGGGATGTGCGCGGCGTGACCCGGGTGAACAACGAAATGACCGTGAAAGGCGAGGAGCCGGGCTCGTAAAACCCCTCAAGCGATCCCGGGGTTCCTGGCGCCGCCCAAAGCCTCGTCGCTCGGACGGGGTGAATCGGGGTCAATCGGTACCGGCCGTCGGCCATCAGCCGGCTTCGGTTTCCTCGGAGCGGGGCTCGCGGCCATTCAGGATCGCGAGTTCCTTCAGGTACGCCGCAGAGCGCTCGAACGCCCGGGTGAGCTGATCGGGCTGGTATCGCCATTGCCAATTGCCGTTCGGCTGCCCCGGCGTGTTGAACCGCGCCTCCGAACCCAGGGACAGGACGTCAGGGAGCGTCACGATTGCGAGCCGGCTCACCGACCCGTAGGCCGCTCGGATGAGGTCCCAACCGATTTCTCGGCCATCAACCCGGAGGTACCGCCGAGCGTGGTCCTTGATCTTTTCTTCCGCCGTCCCGTACCAGCCGAGGCTCGTGTCGTTGTCGTGGGTGCCCGCGTACACCACCGCGTTCTGCTGGTGGTTGTGGGGCAGGTAAAAGTTGTCGGATCGGCCCCCGAACGCGAACTGCAGCACCTCCATTCCGGGCAGCCCCGTCCGTTCCCGGAGATCGACGACCGACTCGGAAAGCAGCCCCAGGTCCTCCGCGATGATCCTCGCTTCCGGGAAGCGGGAGCTCACCGCCCGGAAGAACTCGGCGCCCGGCGCGGATACCCACCGACCCTCGCGGGCGTTCGTCGCCGGATACGGCACCTCCCAATACGCGTCGAACCCCCGGAAGTGGTCGATCCGCACGATGTCGTACAGCTTGAACGCGCCCTCCAGCCGCAGGTGCCACCAGTGAAAGCCGCTGTCGCGGTGCCGGTCCCAAAGGTAGAGCGGATTGCCCCAGAGCTGGCCGTCGGCCGAAAAGTAATCCGGTGGCACCCCCGCAACGTGCCGCGGCTGTCCGCTGTCCGGGTCCAGGTCGAACAGGTCTGGATTGGCCCAAACGTCCGCAGAATCCCCCGCCACGAAGATCGGCAGGTCCCCGATGATATCGACGCCCCGGAGAGCGGCCTGCTCGCGGATTCGTCGCCATTGCACGAAGAAGGCGTATTGATGGAAGCTGTGGGCGTCGCACGCTTCGGCCAGCCGCCGCCGCGCCTCCGAGTGCAGAACCGACGGATAATGCCGCAGTTCCTGAGGCCACTCCGGCCACGGCTTCCCACCCTGTTCGTCCTTGATGGCCCGAAAGAGGGCGTATGGGACCAGCCAGTGCTGGTTCACGGCCTTGAACCGTTCGTAGCTCAGGTCGTCCGCCAGTTCCGGCGCACCCGCGCGCTTGAACCGCTGGAAGGCGATCTCCAGGACGGGCCCCTTCTTCTCGTACAGTCCCCCGAAGTCGACCTGACCTTTCGACAAGCCCCGCAACGGTTCGATCTCCTCTGGCAGGAGCAGCCCGCGCTCGGTCAGATCGTCCAGATCGATCAGATACGGATTGCCCGCAAACGCGGAGAAGCACTGGTAAGGCGAATCCCCGTACCCGGTGGGTCCCAGCGGGCAGATCTGCCAGTGGGTCATGCCGGCCGCCTTCAGGAAATCCAGGAACCGCAGGGCCTCCTTCCCGAGGGTCCCCACCCCCTGATCTCCCGGCAACGCCGTTGGATGGAGCAGCATGCCGGCTCCCCGCTGGCGCAGCCAATGCAAAGAATGCCCTTCGCGCATCGCTCTCATCTATAATCGCAATTCGACCGGAAAATCGACCCCCAAAACGCATTTATTGGGGAGGTTGCCAATCCGCCGAAGCGCGCTAGGTTCCGGGGTCTCGATCCGTAGCCAAAGGCCTCCGCATGAAAACGACGTTTTTTTTAGGTTCCGCGCTGATTCTCGCCGCCGCCGCCCCGCTCTATGGCAGCCTCCCGCCCAAAGTCGTCTACACTTCCCCCAAGCTCGAGATCGTCTTCCAGCATCCGAGCAAGTTCTCCGATATCCGGGACCAGTACCAGCCCACGGACAGCGGCGAACTGAACATCCTGGACGAACTCCACAGGGCGCTCGTGCGCGACGCGAACTACGATGTCCCCAACGGCGACCGGATGACGATGACCTTCACGGACATCAAGCTGGCCGGCGACTTCGAACCGGAGCGCGGACCGAACTGGGGCAACGTCCGGATCATCCGCTCGGTTTACGTCCCTTATTTCAATTTCACCTACCGCCTGATGGACGGTTCCGGCCGGGTCCTGAGGCATGGCACCGTCCATCTGACCGACCTGAACTTCCAGGACCGTGTGATGCTCAACACCTCCGACCCTCTGCGCTACGAGAAGGACATCCTCCGGGGATGGATGAGCGAGCATGCCAAGCCCTGATCGTCGGTTCCTCGGAGAGGTTCGGGCATTGAATACACGGGACCCGATGGGCGGCGCATCCCGGGTGCTGCGGGGCGCTCCCGACGATACAGCCCATGCGCACCGCCGCCGAACACCAAGCAGAGATCGCCCGCCCGTTGAGCAAAGGATCCTGCGCGCCGTGCCGGCAGGCGGCGTGTCGTGCGCCGCCGGATTACAAGATGCCTTTCTCGGAGGCCGCCTTTTCGTTCACCGCGCGATCTGAATTTTAATGTTGCGTTCCGGTCCGTCTCATGGGACTGTCGTCACTTCTTGTAGAGATAGCGTAAGATGACAGCTTCTGGTGAGTCGTTGGCTGAGCACGTTGCTTAAGTGATGATTTCGAAACCCAATAGTGGGAACGGACTGGCAGCGGACGATGACTCTACGCAAACCTAACAATGGGTAATTCGAAACTGTACGTCGGAAATCTCTCTTTCAAGACTTCCGAGGATGAACTGCGCGGTCACTTCGGCCAATATGGCACGGTGACCGACGTGTATGTAGCCATGGACAAGATGACCGGCCGCCCCCGCGGCTTCGCCTTCGTGACCATGGGCAGCGACGCCGAGGCAAAGACTGCGGCGGAGAAGGTGAACGGCACCGAACTCGGCGGCCGTCAGCTGACGGTCAATGAAGCCCGCCCCAAGGAAGATCGCCCCGGCGGCGGCTTCGGTGGCGGCGGTGGCGGCCGTGGCT
>JBOHXF010000104.1:0-1845 GCA_050737455.1 Opitutaceae bacterium
GAGAGTGCTCTGCGGGCCGACTGCATGCGCCATGGCCAGGTGCAGCATTGGCATGGTCCCTTCTACGCCGATTTCCGTAGGTGGTCTCCGCTATTTTCGGTAGATGCGCACGCTGGCAAACGCCGCGGCTGGTGCGAAAATGCCGGCATGAAATCGCAAAATACCGCAGCCGGATGCGCCGAAATCGGCGGTGAAATTCGTCGATTCAGCAAGGCCAAAGCGATTGCCGAGAAGCTCGGCGTCTGCCCCCGGACCGTCTTCCGTTGGGCGGATGAGGGCAGGCTTGCGCGGCATAAAATCAACGCCCGGGTGGTGCTGTTCGACGAAGCCGAGGTGTTTTCCATGATCGAAACATCGCGGGTGCAGCAACGCTGATCCGAGGGGCGAATCGCTGAGCGGGTCCGGCTTGCCCATGAGGCCGGGGCGAGATAGCCATTCGGAACGTCCGGCGCCTTGATCCTGGCTTGCAGCCATCCTATACGGTTGCGGGCCAGCCACGCCGGGCAAACCTCTTTCAACCCAAGCTCACTTCGCATTCTCAATGGCCCAATCCCGCACGTCCAACGGTTCTGCCAATTCGTCCGCCTCACTCGGCTTTGAGGCGAAGCTCTGGCTCGCCGCAGATAAGCTCCGGAACAATATGGACGCGGCCGAATACAAGCACGTCGTCCTCGGGCTCATATTCCTCAAGTACATTTCCGATACGTTCGAGGAACATCGCGCCAAGCTCGTTGCTGGGAAGGGCGAGTTCGAAGGGGCCGACCCGGAGGAGCGCGACGAATACGTCGCCCACAACGTCTTTTGGGTGCCGAAACAGGCCAGATGGCCTCACCTCCAGGCGCAGGCCAAGCAATCGACCATCGGCAAGCTCGTCGACGACGCGATGGTCGCCATCGAGCGCGATAACCCCCGGCTAAAGGGCGTTCTGCCCAAAGACTATGCCCGGCCGGCCCTCGATCAGCATCGCCTCGGTGAACTGATCGACCTTGTCGGGACAATCGGTCTCGGTGATGCGGCCAACCGGTCGAAAGATGTCCTCGGGCGGGTTTACGAGTATTTCCTCACTCAGTTTGCCAGCTCGGAGGGCAAGAATGGCGGCCAATTCTACACGCCGTCGTGCGTAGTCCGGCTTCTGGTCGAAATGTTGGCGCCCTACAAGGGCCGCGTTTACGACCCTTGCTGCGGTTCCGGCGGCATGTTCGTCCAATCGGAGAAATTCGTCGAAGCGCACGGCGGCCGAGTAGGCGACCTCGCGATCTACGGCCAGGAAAGCAACGCCACGACCAGGCGGCTGGCTATCATGAACCTCGCGATCCGTGGCATCGATGCCGATTTCGGCGACGAACAGGCCGACACCTTTCGCCGGGATCTCCACAAGGACCTGAAGGCCCAATTCGTCTTGGCGAACCCGCCCTTCAATGACTCCGACTGGCACCGCACGGAGGATGACGTGCGCTGGAAATTCGGCGTCCCGCCCAAGGGGAATGCGAACTTCGCCTGGGTGCAGCATTTCATCCATCACCTCGCGCCGGACGGTATGGCTGGGTTCATCCTCGCCAACGGTAGCATGTCCTCGAACCAGTCCGGGGAGGGGGAAATCCGGCAGCGGATTGTCGAGGCCCACTTGGTAGACTGCATGGTAGCCCTGCCCGGCCAGCTCTTCTATTCCACACAGATTCCGGTTTGCCTGTGGTTTTTGACGAAGAACAAGACCGGGAAAGGTCCGTCCGGGAAGGGCCCGCTTCGCGATCGTCACGGAGAGACTCTTTTCATCGACGCCCGCAAGCTCGGCACCCTCATCGACCGGGTCCACCGCGAGCTCACCGACAGCGATCTCACAAAGAT
>JBOHXF010000105.1:0-22516 GCA_050737455.1 Opitutaceae bacterium
ATCCACGGTTGGCCCACCGCTCACCGGCTGGGACCCTGCTTTGGCCGCCCTGTTCAACAGCCTGGGGGCCTTCAGTTTTCCTCCGACCGATTCCCTGGATGCCGCGGTGGATTCGAGCTTCGCTCCAGGGCCCCATACGGTCGATCTCATGTCGCACGATGGCCAATCCGGCATCGCCCTGCTTGAGCTTTACGACGCCGATCATCTCGCGCCAGCCGATCGGTTGATCAATCTGTCGGCGCGAGGCTACGCAGGGTCCGGTTCGCAGGTCCTGGTCGGAGGCTTTGTCATCGGCGGAGGTGCGCCCGAGACGGTGTTGATCCGTGCGGTAGGTCCCGCATTGAGTCAGCGCCCCTTCAATGTGCCCGGGACACTGGCAGAGCCTTCGCTTTTGGTCTACGACTCGTCGCCCCAGATACTGGCGTCCATCCAGGGGTGGGGCGCGATGCCGCAACGGGGTCCGTCGACCGTGGCGGCCGGCGTCGGTCCGGCGACCGCATTCCAGATGAGTTCCGCGGACGCTTTCCCTCTCGTTGCCGGCAGCGCCGACTGCGCGATGATCCTGACGCTTCCGCCCGGATCGTACACTGCGCAGGTCTCGGGCGCCGATGGGGGAAGCGGCGTGGCGCTCGTCGAAATCTACGAACTCCACTGACGCGGTGGTGAGGAGCTCACCCCAGCTTCCGAAGTAAGATACCCCAGATCGGGGCCGGGCGCTCGCGCCCGGCCTGAAGGGCTGCGATGACCGATCCCTGCGATCATGAAATCGGAGCACACGGGAGGCGTATGGAAGGTGGCTTACGCGGATTTCATCACTGCGATGATGGCCCTCTTCCTCGTGCTGTGGATCTCCTCGCAGTCGCCGAAGATCCGCCTGGAGGCCGCGGCGTACTTCAAGCAGCCGCTCGGCTTCATCGGCGTGGAACAGCCGCATTCCGGCGTGCTCGCCGGGTCGAAGAACGTCACGCCCTCCGAATCAGGGGCGACGGGCGACAAGCGCGGATCGTCCGGGTCCGCATCGGTCCTCCCGGTCCAACTGGCTTACCTCAATTCGGTGGCTGACCGGTTCCGGCGGCTGCTCAACGTGGACGATGATCCGAGCGAGCGACTGATCGACGTTCGGGTCACGAGCGACGGTTTTCAGGTGACGCTCTTCGATCGCGCGAAATCGCCGCTGTTCCGGGGCAACGGGTGCGTCTTCACGAAGTGGGGCCAATTCGTCCTCCAGAATCTTTCCTGGTTGATCGAGCGCACCGGCGCCCGCGTGGGCATCGAGGGCTTCGCCTCGAGCGGCCTCAAGTTCGACCGGCCCGATTACACGGCCTGGGAGCTGTCGATCGACCGGGCGAACGCCGCCCGCCGGCAGCTTCTTTCCGACGCGGTCCATCCGCCGGGCATCGAGCGGGTCGTGGGCTACGGGGCGCGCCGGCCTCTGCCGGGAGAACCGCCTGGCGCCCGGGCCAACCAGCGGATCGTGATCACGGTCGTTCTCTCCCATCCCGCCCTCAATTCCGGACTGCCCGCCACCGCGGCGGTGGCCTCCAATCTGCAGGCGCCCGACTGACGAGTCCGGGCCTTCTGAAGGTCCGAAGGCGACTTTCGATTGAATGAGAAGGTGCCGGCCGGCCCGGCGACGCCATGATTTCGCGCCGACAGACCCACCTGGGGCGCATGTGACCTCTGTTTGGTAGCCTGAGTTCTCCAAAGCGGACCCTTCAGCGTTCCCCAGCTACTGAAGGGCGGAAAGTGGGCCCTGTCGGATTCGAACCGACGACCAAGGGATTATGAGTCCCCTGCTCTAACCGCTGAGCTAAGGGCCCGAATCGCGGACGCGGCCGGACAGAGGGATCGTGCGGAACGGTCGGGCGATTCTCAACTGAAAATCACCGGCGCCCCGTCGCTCATTCCGGGGTCGTTCGCATCGGGGAGGCCAAGGCCTCCGCGAAAGCCCGGGCCACTTCGTCGGTGAAGCAGCAGAGCAGGACGCGCTCGAGGATCGTGTCGTGCTTCAGGAAGGCGCGGATCGCACCCACCGCGACGATGGCGGCCTCGAGAGGCGGATAGCCGTGGGCGCCGCAGCCGATCGCCGGAAACGCGATCGATTTCGCACGGCGCTGTGCGGCGAGGCTGAGGCTGTTGATATAGCATGAGGCGAGGACGTCGGCCTCGCCGTGATGTCCGCCCTGCCAGACGGGGCCGACCGTGTGGATCACCCATTCGGCCGGCAGAAGATAGCCCAGCGTGATCTTGGTCTCCCCCGGCTCGCAGCCCTCCAGCCTTCGGCACTCGGCGAGCAGCTCGGGCCCGGCGGCCCGGCGGATCGCCTCGTCGACTCCGGCGCAGCCGGACATAGAGGAGTCGGCGGCGTTTACGATCGCGTCGACCGGGAGCTTGGCGATGTCCTCCCGAGTGATCTCGATTTTGGCTCTCATCCGTCAATTTCCTCGCGTTCCGGAAGGACGGGGGAAGGTTCGGTCGCGATGCGACGATTGCGGCCACCGGCGCTCACGGGCAGACCGGAAAGACTGTCGTTGCTGGGGTGCGTAGGCTACTGAAGGACTTTCGCCGTTCGCCGGCTGTCAAGGCATTAAATCGACCGACCCGCCGGCCGTGGGGAGCGCCGCCCGGTGATCGTTACCCGCTTTTATAAAAACGACGATTGCGCGCGGGCCCGGCGCCGGCTTCATGTCCGCGCATGAGCCCGGTCGACTCTATCCGCGCGTTGTCGGGGGCTGCGCCGGGCGGGTCATCACCCCGCAGATCATCCTTCCGCCGAGGCTTGGAGACTCCGGGAATCCCGCACCAGGCCGGCAGGCCCCCCACCCTGGGGCATCCGCAGAAAGGATTTTTGGCCGGGGAGCGTGAATATCCTGCAAATAAGCCCGCGGCGACCCGGAATAAGATGTGAGCCGGTTTTGATTTCAAAGTCCTGCGGGAAGAGCCAGAAAGCGTCTATCCGCCTTGGCGCGGGGCCTTATGACCAATGAAAAAGTGCTGACCATCTCCGTCGAATCCGTTCGAGACGCGTTGAAACAGGGATTTTTCGCTGTTGATGCCTCGGACCTCATCGGATTGCTCGCGCAACAGTCCGTGTTCCTGGACCGGCCGTTCGCCGAATCGGATACGACCCACAAGCAGATCATCCCGTACGCGGTCGTGACGCACGGCGAGCGCGTGCTCCTCTATCAGCGCAGCGCAAAAGCCGGCGAGTCGCGGCTGCACCACAAATTCTCCGTGGGGTTCGGCGGGCACATCAACGACCGGGACAGCGCCGGGCAGCGCGACACGAATCTGATCCTCACCGCGATGGTCCGCGAATTGAACGAGGAGGTTTTCCTGCCGGGCATCGTGCGGATCGGCATCGTCGGCTTCATCAACGACGACTCGAATCCCGTCGGACAGGTCCACCTCGGCGTCGTCTTCGTCGTGGAACTCGCGAATGATCGGTTCTCGGTGAACGAACCCGACGTCATCGAGGCCCGCTGGGCGGAGCCCGAGGAGATCGAAAAGGCGTTGCCCAAGCTGGAGTCCTGGTCGCGGCTTCTCTGGTTGCAATATCTGGCCCAGCGAGCCGCAGCCGGTGCGGAGGGCTGATCCGCTCCGGTCCGGGTCAGCGCCGCCGCGCGCCTTCCAGCGCAAGTCGAAACGGCGTGGGCAGGGCTGACGCGATCGCCACCAAGAGCCGGTAACGCCTGCTTGGAATCACATATAGCCGTCCCCGGCGCAGCCCCGCGAGCGAAGCGTCCACCACCCGTTCGGCGGACAGCCAGAGCCATTTCGGCGCACGTTGCCTCCGGTCCACGCCCATCGTGTCGTGAAACTCGGAATAGGTGAAGCCCGGGCAAAGCGCCTGAACCGTCACCGACGAGCGGACGCTTCGCAGATCCAGGTGCAGGCCTTCGGTGAACGCCGTCATCCAACTCTTCGTCGCCCCATATCCGCCCGAGCCGACCCCCCGGACGAACGCGGCTACGGACGCGACGTTGACGATCGCTCCGCGGTTCCTGGGCACGAGGTTGCCGAGCGCGGCGTGGCAAAGCCGCAGGGTGGCAAGCACGTGCAGCCGGTGCATCCGCTCGAGTCCTTCGATCGGGGTCTTCCAGAAAAGATCCCCCAAGCCGAAACCGGCGTTGTTCACGAGGAGGGCGAGCCTCGGCTCTGTGGCGACGCGATCGGCGACCCGGGCGAGGTCGTCCTCCCGCCCGAGGTCGGCCGGGAGGACCTCGACCTGGGCCCCAGCCGCCGACCGAAGGGAAACCGCGACCGCCTCCAGGCGGTAGGCCCGGCGGGCCACCAGAATGAGATCGTGATACGGTGCTAGCTTCCGGGCGAACACCTCGCCGATACCGCTGGAGGCCCCGGTGATGATCGCGACCGGCCGGGACGGCCCGGTCGGTGCTGAAAGGCTGGGCGACATGGCGGACGGGAGCGAACCAAAGCCTCCGCCCGGCGGCAAGCCTGCGGCGACTCGGCGAACGACGGCATGCGTCCGCTCTCCGACGAAAAGCCCGCGCCCTTCTTGGATTCGTTCGGATCACGGCTAGTGTCCATTAGGGGGGGCTCCCGGTTGAACAGGCTTTTTCGGTCTTTCGGAGCTAGCTAGCCCTGTTCAGACGCCAGCCCACGCCCCTGAGTTCTGGATTTTCGCCGGCCAGCGGGCAGGATGCCTCTTCATGGAATTACCGCCCGCGTTGCGGCGCGCCGTCGACCTGGCGCTGCAGGATGTTCGGACAGACGACCTCGCCCGGGCCGCCGATGCCCTTTCGGCGCGTTACCGGGCCGAGGTGTGCGATGGACGTCTTCATATGGCGGATTCCCTCGCGGCCCGGGCGTATGCCGCCGCGCGCCTGCCGGCAACATATGCGGCAATCCGGGACTCTTTCGAGGCCCTGGGCGCGCTGCGTGCATCTTTCGCGCCGGAAACCGCCCTGGACGTCGGCGCCGGGCCGGGCTCGGCGATCTGGGCGGCGGCCGAACGCTGGCCCTCGCTCCGCGCGGCAGTTCTCGTCGAAGCGGGTGAAGCCGTCCGCGCCCTCGGCAAGGCGCTGGCCGAGCAAGGGCTTCCAGTTCACGTCGAGTGGCGCGGTGAAGATCTCCTCGGTGGTCTGCCGAACACCGCCCCGGCGGATCTCGTGACGCTCGCCTATGTCCTCGACGAGTTGCCTGAGTCCGCCCGGGGAACGCTGGTGGACCGGCTGTGGGCGCTCACCCGCGGTGCCCTGGTCATCGTCGAACCCGGCACTCCGGCGGGCTGGCGGCGCATTCTAGCCGCTAGGAGCCGCCTGATCGCAGCCGGGGCTCACCTGATCGCGCCCTGTCCTCACGCGGCCTCGTGCCCCCTCGTTGCTCCCGACTGGTGCCATTTTTCGCGGCGGGTGGCCCGATCGCGGATCCACCTCCGCGCCAAGGACGCCGAAGTTCCCTGGGAGGACGAAAGGTATAGCTACCTGGCCGTCGGCCGGACCTCCGGCCCACGGCCGTCCGGCCGGGTGATCGCCCCGCCGCGCACGGCCAGCGGCCGGGTGTGGCTCAAGCTGTGCCGGGACGATGGGCTCGCCGGGGAACGCCTTTTCAGCCGACGGGACAGGGACGCCTTCCGGCTGGCCCGTCGTGCGGGTTGGGGCGAGGCGATCCCCGCTCCGGACGAAGCCGCCGGCACCGAGGGAGCCGGGAAGCTTTCCCCCTTGCCAAAATCGCCTTAAAGGTCGTTGTTCGGGCATGCCCCTGCAGCAGGAGGACTACTTCGTCAGGATGATCGGCGAACTTCGCGAGTTCGTGACCCAGGCGGTTGGCACCCGCAACCCAGGCAAGCTCGACGAGGCGCTGATCGCAATCGTCCAGGCCCAGGAAAAGCTGTTCGGCCGGCCGTCTTCGGAGTTTCGGTTTCCCGACGTGAATGCGCAGCTCGCGATGCTCTCGCAGGGCGAAACCACCGCCGGCGCCCGGACCAAGTGGCTCGCCTACGCGGATATTCTGGAGCAAGCGGGCGCCGTATACCAGGCGCGCGGCCAGCGGGAGCTTGCCGGCAGCGCCTTTCAGCTCGCCTTGTATGTGCATCTCATCCTCGCCGATCGGACTTCGTCCGGGGCGGGGGAAAAGGCGTCGATTGCCGCCTTGGTGGAACGCGTTCCGCCCGAGGAGCTGCACGCCCCCGTGCTGGAGCTGCTCGAGCGCTTCAATGGCTGGAATTAACGCCCAAGGCGGCGTCTCCCTGGTCATGAGGCATTCGATTAACGCACAGTCGTCCAATGGCTTGTGCGCCGTCATTCGATCATTGCGACTTGGCGCCCAGTCGATGGAACTTTAGGCGGCCCATTTCCGTCATACCGCGCTAACCTATGGCTTCCAAGAAAGCGCTTTTCGCCGCGGCGCTGCTCGCCATGCCCGCCGCCGCGTTCGGATTCACCCGCGTGGGCTTCGGATTCAATTTCGGCTTTCCGATCTACGACTATCCCGTCCCCCAACGCGTTGTCGTCGTGCAGCAGCCCGTGGCGACGGAAAGTCCCACGCCCTCGCCCGGGCCCGATTACGTCTGGGTCTCCGGCCATTGGGAATGGGACACCCCGTCGGCCCGCTGGGTCTGGTTCGGCGGAAGTTGGCAGCGGCCGCCGGCGTCGAATGCCGTTTGGCAGGCGGGCTATTGGTCGCAGCATGGCTCCTCGTGGGTGTGGGTCCACTCGCACTGGGCCGTTCCGAATAATGCCGCGGCGCAATCTCCGCCGGTCGCTTCCGCCCCCCCTCCCGCAGCCCCCAGCACCGCTCCGGAGGCCGTCGGCGCCTCGACCGATGCTGCGCAGGTCGTCGTCGAGGCTCCTCCTGCTCCCATCACCGAGGAAGTGTATTCGGCGCCTGGGCCGGATTACGCCTGGGTGGGCGGCGCCTGGGCCTGGAACGGCGCCTGGGTCTGGGCGCCCGGCCATTACGTGCATCGTCCCTATGCCGGCGCAATCTGGATCGGCGGTTCGTGGTTGCACCACAGCCGCGGCTGGGCCTGGCGCGGCGGCCACTGGGGCCGCCGCTGATGACAGATCTTTTTCGGAACCCGAAAAAGGTTCCGGATCGAACACCACGCAAACCCCCAAACGCCGCGGCGCAAGCCGCGGCGTTTTGCGTGGGCGCTTTCCGATCACTTCTGGCTTCGCAGAATCTCGAAAGCGTCCTCGCACGCCGGAACGAGCCAGGCCCGCCCCGTGTACGCATCGTGAACGACGAGGTGCCGCGGTGTTCCATCCCAGTCCGCCTCGATGCCAAGCCCCTTAGGCCCGTGCTCCTGGACCGCGCAAAGCTGCGGATTCGCGCGGATTCCGGCCGACAGCCGATCCAACAGGTCCTGGAACAATCCGGCCAGGGGCGCCCCAAAGGCCATGTCGCCGTCAGGCGTGACATAGCCCTCGTTGCTATAGGTGAAATAGCCAAGATAGCGGGGCAACGCCGGCGAAAGTCCGAGGCTCCGGTTGAGGAGCGAGCGGCGACGGTTGACGGTGCGGGCGCGCGGGGTGGACGCGAAGAATTCCCCGAAGCCAAGCTCGTCGGCGAAATCCCGCCGAAGCATGAAACAATGCGCGGATTTGAAGCTCTTTCCCGAGGGCATGGCGGAACGAAGTCATCCTGGGTAAGCAGGATTGCGCCCGATGCAAGCCAACTTTCCCGGGGCGGCTCGGGTAAAAGCCCCCATGTATCCTGTTATTGATTACCGGCGGCGGCGCCCGTGCAAAACGCGCGAATCCGGGCTATCGACAATGCGGTCCGGACCGGCCAGTTTGGCCGGCATTGAGCTCGTCCGAACCCGCCGGCCATCCAACGCCCGAAAAGGACGGCGATCTCGTCCTTGATCCTGCCCATATCCGGACGATGCGGGAAGCGCCCGGCCGTTCCGGTGGCACGCTTCTCGCCGAGTTCATGGAGCTTTTCTACCGCGAGGAACCGAAGAGAATCGCGACGCTGAGCGCGCTGGCTCGCGAAGGGCGCTTCGCCGATCTGGCCCGGGAGGCGCACACCGTCGCCGGAAGCAGCGCCATGCTCGGCGCACGGGAATTGCGGCGCGCGGCCTCCGCCCTCGAAGTGGCCGCGACCGAAGGCAACCGCGCTGAAGTCGATCGCGTGCTCGGGACGGTCAATGAATCCTGGAAGAGATTGTGCCACGGCCTAACCAATGCGGGATTTCCTCCAGCATGATTCAGTTGGGCCATGGCCCCATTACGTTTTCATATTTTTATATTATGCTTATAACAAGCATATTGCGTATAGTCATGAAACAAACATCCTAATGAGAGGACGATAGCAGCCGGTGCATGCCCCTAACGGCATGCACCGCTACGGCCCCGGGGCGCTTACGCCAAGCTCCGGGGCCTCGGCTTTTTATGGGAGCCGAGGTCGATCGCGCGGATTGAAGACTTCCGGTCAGGGTCCGTTGCCGGAGTCGGAGCCCCCCTGCGATTCGTCGACAACAACGTATTCCGTGGATCCTGCGTGCCAGAGGCGCACCAGCACCTTGGGCCCCTTGATCTCCTCGCTCAGTTTCACGGCCTCATCGGCATTGTGCACAGGGCGCCGGTCCAGACCTAGGATGACGTCTCCTTTCTGGAGTCCTGCTTGCGCCGACGCGCTGTCCGGCGCGACGTCCGTGATGACCGCCCCCTGCAAGCCCTGCGGGATCTGAAGCTCGTCGCGCAGGTCGGAGGTGATGTCGCCCACGGACACTCCGTCGAGCACGCCGTTGTCGGTCCCCGGGGCCGCATTGTTCTGGCCCGCCTTACCTTCCGGAGGCCGCACGCCAAGCTTCACTTCGACCTGATGGGTCTCCTTGCCGCGCAGATATTCGAGATGCACCTCGGTTCCCGGAGCCATCTCGCCGACCGCCAGGCGGAGCTGCCGGAAGTCCTCCACTTTCTTGCCGTTGCATTTGACGATCACGTCGCCGCTTTTCAGCCCGGCCTTGTCCGCGGGCGTGCCCGGCTCAACGTCGGCCACGAGAGCCCCCGAGGTTGTGCCGAACTCTTCGGCGAGATCCGGCGTGATCTCCTGGAGCTCGACGCCGAGAAAGCCGCGCTCGACCTTGCCCGTGCGGATAAGCTGGTCGGCCAGCGAGCGCACCAGATTGATCGGAATCGCGAAGCCGATCCCGTTCGATCCCCCGCTCTGGCTCACGATCGCGGTATCGAGCCCGACCACGCGGCCGTCGACGTCGAGCAGCGGCCCGCCGGAATTGCCCGGGTTGATCGGCGCGTCGGTCTGGATGAAGTCCTCGTAGGCCTCGATGTGAAGGTCGTTGCGTCCGAGCGCGCTCACGATTCCATGGGTCACGGTCAGGCCGATGCCGAACGGATCGCCCACGGCGAGCACGTTGTCGCCGACTTGGAGCTGATCGCTGTCACCCAGCACGGCCGCGGGGAGGCCGGTCGCGTCGATCTTGAGCACCGCCACGTCGGCCTCGGGATCGCGCCCGATGACTTTCGCCGTGTACTGCTTCTGGGTGTCCGCGAACTTCACGGTCACGTGGTCGGCACCCTCGACCACATGATTGTTCGTCAGGATGTAACCGTTCGAGGACACAATCACTCCGGAACCGAGGCTTTCCTCGCGCTGGTACTGCGGATTGCCGCCCATACCGGGCACGAGGGGCCCGAAGAAGTGGCGGAACATCGGATCGTTGAAGAACGGCGACATGTCCGGCGTGCGCACGCGCTTGGTGGAGGAGATGTAGACCACGCTCGCCTCGGCGCGCTTCACCACCGGGGCGAAGCTGATCGGAAGCCGGCCCGCGCGATCGAGCGGAGCCGCGTCCACAGAGAGCTGGAGCGGCGGATGGTCCGCGGGATGATGCTCCTCTTTCGCCCACAGGACATATCCCGCGCCGCCGACAATTAAGGCGCTAAACACCAATAAAATCCGCGATAAGGCACGCATAGGTATCCAAAATACGACAGCCTGGCCGGATGCAAGTTCGATCCATCGATAGAGGAACGGGCTCGCATCCGGGAATTGACGCTCCTCTTCGCCGTCGATTGAATCCGCCCCTTTTCCCATGTCGCCCGCCGCCGACTCCCCCGATCTCATGGACGCCCTCGTTTCGCTGTGCAAACGCCGGGGCTTCGTCTTCCCGTCCTCGGAAATCTACGGCGGCCTCAATGGGTTTTTCGATTACGGCCCGCTCGGGGCCGAGCTGAAGAAGAACATCCGCGACTGCTGGTGGAACGACATGGTGCGCCGCCGGGACGACATCGTCGGCATCGAGACCTCGATCATCATGCATCCGAAGGTCTGGGAGGCCTCGGGCCACGTGGCGGGCTTCACGGATCCGCTCGTCGACTGCAAGACCTCCAAGCAGCGGTATCGGGCGGACCAGCTCTTCTTCGCCCCCGTGGTCGTCCGGATGCCCGACGAGGAAATCGTCGGCTACGTCTCGGCGCTTGAGAGCGAGAACACAGCGGGCGAGCTGCAGGCGGCTGCGGCGGCGCTGAAGCGCAAGCTGGCCGTCCGCGGGGAGCTCGCGCCCGTCGTGCCGCGCGACATGACCGAAGCCCGCCCGGAGGAGATCGCGCGGATTCCCTCCCCCGCAACCGGCGAGCCCGGCAGCCTGACACCGCCGCGCGCATTCAACATGATGTTCGAGACCCACGTGGGCGCCCTGCGGGACGACTCGGCGAAGGCGTATCTGCGGCCGGAGACGGCGCAGGGCATGTTCGTCGACTTCAAGAGCGTGGTGGACACGGGGCGGGTCAAGCTGCCGTTCGGCATCGCCCAGATCGGCAGGTCCTTCCGCAACGAGATCACTCCGCGCAATTTCATTTTCCGCTCGCGCGAGTTCGAACAGATGGAGATGGAGTACTTCATCCACGAGGACGCCGACTGGGCGGCGTGTCATCGCCAATGGATCGACTGGTGCAAAAACTGGCTGAAGTCCATCGGCCTGCCCGAATCGCACCTGTCCGAATACCAGCATCCGAAGGAAAAGCTGGCGTTCTACTCCCGTGGGACGACCGACATCATGTTCCGCTATCCGTTCGGCGTGCAGGAACTCTGGGGGATCGCCGCGCGCGGCGACTACGACCTGGCCCAGCACGCGAAAGCGTCCGGGACCGCGCAGGTGATCTTCGACGAGGCGAGCCGGAAGAAGTTCACGCCACACGTCATCGAACCGGCCGTCGGCGTGGACCGGATCTTCCTCGCCGTCCTGTGCGCGGGATACGCCGAGGAGGAAGTGCGGGACGAGCAGGGTGGCGTGGAGAAGCGCACCGTGCTCCGGCTGAGCCCGCGCATCGCCCCGGTCAAGGTCGCCGTGCTTCCGCTGCTCAAAAACAAGCCGGCGCTCGTCGCCCGGGCCCAGGAGCTCCACCGCAAGCTTAAGCGGCGCCACGCGGTCTTCTACGACGAGGGCGGGGCCATCGGGCGGCGTTATCGCCGCCAGGATGAGATCGGCACCCCATGGTGCGCGACGATCGACTTCGACACCATTGAAAGGGACGGCACGTTCACGCTGCGGGACCGCGATTCCATGACGCAGCGGCGCATTGGCGAGACGGAGCTGTTCGCACTGCTCGATGAGAACGTGCACTGAGCCGGCCCATCTTGGCATCGTGCGCTCCGGGGGACGTCCTCGGCTTGGGTCAGCCCTCGATCTTCTCATGCGAGCCTCGGTGCTCCTCGGCACAATCCGCTCGGGCGGATCGAGCCGTCCCCGCCGAGCACCTGCGCGGTTCCAGCCGGGCCCCGAAAGATGACCCCTGCCGAAAAGGCCCGGACAGCCATCGACGCCGTCCACGGGCGCGATCCCCATCGGCTCCCGGAAGGGCTCCCTGCCGAGCTGGCCTACGCGGACAGGATCGAAGGCTGGACGGTGCGGCTCGAACCGGCGGCGGACGACTTGCTTCGCCTGGCCTCCCGTTGTCAGCACTTGGAGCGCTTCGCCGTGCCCCGGGCCACGTTTCCCGACGGCCGGGCCGGTTACCTGGCATGGCGCCGCTCCCTCTACGCGAAGCAGGCGGCCGGCTGTGCGACGATCCTCCGCGCGGCCGGCTTTTTGGAAGCCGACGCGGAAAAGGCCTCCCGCTGGGTGGCCAAGGAAGGGCTCCGGCGGGATGCCGGCACCCAGGTTTTGGAGGACGCCGCGTGCCTCGTTTTCCTGGAGAACGAGATCGAGGCGTTCGCCGCGCAGCACGCCGATTACCCGCGGGGGAAATTCGTGGAGATCGTCAGGAAGACCTGGGGCAAGATGAGTCCCCGCGCCCGGCGGCTCGCCGTCGGGCTGGATCTTCCCCCGGCGGTCGCCGGGCTCGTCAAGGACGCGGTCGCGCGACCAGCTTGAGCTCCCGCCGGAGGAGCTGAAAGGCTCGGCTGCGGAAGACGATCAGGTCGGTCGGTTCCGTCGCGGAGGCGTTCGCGAGCCAGAATCCGTCCGGATCGGCCTGTTCGTGGCCGATAATGCCGCCTGCCGGAAACCGACGGCCGTCGGCGCCCGGCTCCCCGAAAGAGACCGCCCCGCTCCGAACATAGAAGATGGTGCGACATGGGCTCCCCTTCGCGAAAAGCAGCTCGCCTTTCTCCAAATGCGCGGGACGCAGGACCTCGTCGGGCGGCGGCAGGAGAATGCCAATGTCCCGCGGAAAAAACAGATCGAACGTCCAGTCGATCACAACTCGAAGGCGGCGGCCAACACCCGGGAGCTTGGCCAAGTAGATCGTGCGCCACAGCCACCATGCGAAGAAGCCGCGGAAGTGAAAGCCCATGACTTCCGCGACGGCTTCGCGCTCGCCGATGGCGGCGAGCTGGCCCATGTACCGGTAGCGAAACGGCCGCGCCGCCCCACCCTTGGATATCCGAAACAGATTATCCGCCAATTTCCTCCCCTGGCGGACCGCGAACTGCGCTGTCGGAGGGCAGGTCTTGATGCTCCCCCGGTCCACCCAAGGCACCGCGGCGCAGTCCCCGATCGCCCACAATCCCTTCTCGCCCGCCACCTGGAGCGTAGGCTCGACCTGGATGCGGCCTTTCTGGTGGGCAAGTCCCAACTCACGCGTCAGTTCCACCGCGACCGGATTGGGCGAACTGCCCACCGTCGTGACCACGGTGTGGGCATCGATCCGATTCCCGTCGCTTAAATGCACCTGGCTCGCCGTAATGGCCGACACCAGAGTGTTGAGGCGGACCTCCACGCCGCGCCGCTCAAGGGCGCGCCGGGCATAACCGCCCAGGCTTCGGCCGATCTCCGGCAGAAGTTCGGGGCCGCCGTGCGCCAGCACGAACCGGATCCGGGTTGAGGCCAGCGCCGGGTAAAATTTGCGCGCTTGCCGGACAAGCCCCAGGAGCTGACCGGCGGCCTCGACGCCCGTGAAGCCGCCACCTACGACGACGAAGGTGAGCAGCGGCGCCCGGACCTTCGGATCGTCGGCGAGATTGGCCTCTTCGAGGCGGTCGATCAGAGCCGCGCGCAGGCGAAGGGCATCCGGCACGTACTTGAGCGGCCAGCCATACTCCATCATCCCCGGCAGCATCGAAAGGTTCGCGACGTTGCCCAGCGCGAGCACGAGCTGGCGGAACCCCATCATCTGGTTGCGGGTGAAGCGGCCGCCGTCCACGATCAGTTCGCGGCGGCCCCAATCGATCTTCTGCACCGAACCTTGAAGCACGGTGACATTCCGGCAGAATTGCCGAAGCGGATTCACGACGTCCGCGGGGCCGAGGGTCGATCCGGCCACTTCCGCGAGCATGGGCTGGAATACGAGCACGTTGCGTTCGGCGATCAGGGCCACCCGCCTCGGGCCCGCTTCGGGCCCAAAATGCGCGCCCAGGCGGCGCGCGCAGTACGCGCCGGCGAATCCGCCGCCCGCGATGACGATGTCGAAGTCCATAATCGCCCGGAACTTTTGTCAGGCCGAGGGGCGGCGAAGTTCCAGAGCCTCCGGACCGTCCTTCCGTGCCCGGCCGGGATTCAATGGACGCCGGATCGATCGGTGTACGGGAAAAACCCGCCTAGTGGTATCGCGCGCTTCGCCCCAGGTAGTTCAGCATCCAGATCTCCTTCCACACGCGGTACCGCCCCTCCTGGGTGATCTTGCCGTGGTCTTCGCGCGCATGCCGGGGATGCAGGAAGCCGAGTTCGGTGTTGAGCCGGTCCAGCTCGTATTGGGTGGAATTCAGGTCGGTGAGCGGTTCGACGGCGAATGGAACCGGGCGCACGTTGAGCGCGGCCAGCCGCGCACGGTGTCGCGCCAGGAGGCGGGTGACGGAGCGGCACCAGGGCCGGCGCTCCACGAGCCAATTCTCCGGGTAAAATCCACCGAATGGGATGTACAGGTTGTCTGTAACCACACGCAGCTCGTCCTCCATCACGGAACTGAGCGAATAGCAGACGACGATGGCTCCGTTGGGCTGGGGCAGGAATGTGATGAGAATGCGGACGATGGCGGCCGTATCCTGATAAACGGAGACGCGCAGGTAGATTCCACCCCCGACCTCCGCCTTGAGCGCCTGGGCCTGTTGGTAGCCCTGGGAGCGCAGCCAGCCTCGGATTTTGAGGAGCCTTGGCTGGACCGGCCATTCCTCGCCGCTTTGGTTCGCCGCATAACGCGGAAAGAGCGGCAGCGGGCTCACGCTGATGGCGGATATGGCAAGCCAGCTATAAAGGGTCTCGCCGAGGAACCACAGCAGGAAGAAGGCGACCGCCATCGCCCAGAAAGGCCGGTCGATCCAGTGGAAATCCCGGCAGATCAGCGCGGTCGCGACAGAAAAGCCGATCCACCGGAGCCAGCGGTCGACGATCGACAGGATGGGCGAAGCGATGCGCTGGTTCACCTGCACCATCACCAGGAACGCCATCAAGATCGCGACGACGAGATACGATGCCTGCACCCGGCTTTCCTCCGAGGATGGTTGCCCGCTAGCTCAGCCGCACGGGCATGATGACGCAAAGGAAGCTGTCGAGCGTCTTGAAGACGCCCGGGCTCACGTCATCCTTGAGCTCCAGGAACACCTCGTCCTTCGTGAGCGCGCGAAGCGGATCGAGGATGAACCCAGGGTTGAACGCGACTTGCAGTTCGGGACCGCTGTACCCGATGGCCATCGACTCGTGCGCTTCGCCGAAATCGGGGCTCTGGGCGGTGATCTCCAGAAGATTGCTCGAGAGCTTGATCCGAACGGAGTTCGATTTTTCCGAGCACACCAGCGCGGCGCGGTGGACGCACTGCTGGAGCAATTCGCGCTCCAGCTTGATCCGCTGGTGCGTCTCCTTTGGAATGACCTGCTGGTAATTGGGATAGTTGCCTTCGACGACCTTGGAGTAGAGGTAGACGCTCTCCACGAGGCCGCTGGTCTCCTTGTCCGTCGCGATCTGGAACGCGCACCGCCGGTCGTTGAAGTTGATCTTCACCTTTTCGCCCTTGTCCAGCAGCCGGCTGAGTTCGCTCACCGTTTTTGCCGGCAGGATGATGGCGCCGGAGCTGGCGGCTGGGATCTCCATTTCCTTCGAGACGACGGCCAAGCGTCGCCCATCGGTCGCAACAAGCGAAAGACGGGCGTCGCGAAAATTGAAATAAACCCCGTTCAGGATGTAGCGGGTCTCGTCGGTCGACTGCGCGTACTCGACTTTTCGCAGCATCCCGCTCAGCTCGGCTTGGTCCAGCGTGAAAGCCTTCTCGTCGCCGAACTCCGGCAGCGGCGGAAATTCGTCGCGGCCTATCCCCATGATGCGAAAGGTCGAGCCGCCGGACGCCAGCTTCACCTGATGGTTTGGCGAGGCGTCGAACGCCACGTCGAGATTGGGCATTTCGCGGACGATGCTGGCCAGCCGCCGCACCGGAAGCGTCGTGGCGCCGGTTTCCTTCACTTCGGCCTTGATCCTGCAGCGGATCCCCAGGTCGAGATTCGTGGTGCTGAGGGACACTTGGTCCTTCTCCGCCTCGATCAGCACGTTGTTCAGGATCGGCATGGTGGCCTTCGATCCAACGACGTTCAGGACTTGGGACAGGCCATTCGCGAAGTGATCGCGGTTGATCTTGAATTTCATGGGGTCGGGCGCGCGTGCTTGGGAAATTAACAAAGTCCAAATAGGTATGGGTTCAATCAGTAATTACAGCAGTAGTCTTATGTTGTGCGAATAAGTCCAGCAACAGGCCGGCTTTCATGGCGAATCGGGAGCGGGCCCGCCCGGTGAGGAACCCTGGGCCGTTTGCGGACAACCCTGGGCTTTTTGCCAGGGGCCAGGTTGCCCGGATGCCCTGCGCAGGTTTTTCACCGGTTTTTCAGGTGCCGCCGCCAATGGCGGATCACGCCGAACAGGATGTACGCGAGGAAGATTCCCAGGGCCGCGATTTCCTTGAACATGATGACGAGGCCGATGACGATGATGATCGCGACCAGCCAGCGCATGCGCGTTTGCGTCTGCAGGTCGAGCCTCTTCCCGCTTGGGAAGCGAACCGTGCTCATCATGAGGTAGGCGATGAGCAGCATGAGGAAAGGCAGGGCGACGGCGAAACGGTCGAGGGACTTGTAGGAAGCGGCCAAGTGGAGCAGGAACAGGACCATGGCGGCTACCGTGCCGGCCGCGGCCGGGACCGGCAGACCCACGAAGTCGGCGCTGAGCTCCCTGTGGCTGCGCTTGAGGAGCGGATTGGTGATGACGTTGAAGCGGGCGAGCCGCATGGCCGCGCAGAGCAGGTAAACAAAGCCGACGAACCAGCCGACCTCGCGAAACCAGGGGAAACCCTGGGTTGGCGAGAGGATCACGAAGAACACAAGCAGCGTCGGGGCCACTCCGAACGAGACCACGTCCGCCAGCGAGTCGAACTCCGCTCCGAAAAGCGATTCGCGGCCCCCCAGCCGGGCCAATCGGCCGTCGAGCGAATCGAAGGCGACCGCGCCAAGGATGAACCATACGGCGTCGCGATAATGGTCGGGGGCGCCGGCGCCAAGGTACGTCCCCGTGAAGGCGGACTCGGCGAGCCGGGCGTGCACCGACTCCACTACGGACATGAAGCCGCAGAAGAGATTCCCGGCCGTCATCAGGTTCGGCAGGAAATAGATCCGGCTTGCCCGGGTGACATGGTACGGATCCTCGCGCTCGGCGATGTCCGGCGGATCGTTCTCCGGGAAAAACTGGTTCATTTGGTCAGACTTTCCAGGTACTTCCAGAATTTGGAATGCTGCTCGGCAAGCTGCTGCTCGGAGACCGGCAGCTTATTGCGGAGGAGGAAGTCTTCCAGGCTGTTCCGGTGCAGAATGTAATGCACATGGACCGTGGTGCCGAGCACCTCGAAGTAAAATCGAAATTCGCCGGCGCGCAGCCGATAGAATGTGCGGCCGCCGCGGTGGAAGCGGCCCAGCGGCTCACGGGGATGCGCGAAATCCTCCGCACGCAGGGCGCTCAGCGGTTCCACAACGGAAAGCTGAGCGAGCGTGTCAAGCCGGTTCAGCTCGGCCATCGCCTGCTCGGAAAAGGTGACCTGATGCATGCGTGCCTAAAGCAGGCACCCTATTTGCCGGCCCCGGATCGGCAACGCTATTCCGGGAATCGGCGCGCTACGCCAAGGAAAGCTTTTCACGAGCGGGCTGGTTCATAATCTGGGCCGATGCCAGTCACGCTGCGCGACGTGCGCGATGCCCGGAGGCGGATCGCGGGAGGAATCGTCTTCACGCCCTGCCCGGAGTCGGGCGCCCTGGGGGAGATAGCAGGGGCGCGGATCTTCTGCAAACTGGACAACTATCAGCGGACCGGCTCATTCAAGGAACGCGGCGCCCGCAACGCCCTCCTGCTCCTGAGTCCCGAAGGGAAACGGCGGGGCGTCATTGCGGCGAGCGCGGGGAACCATGCGCTGGGGCTCGCCTATCACGGCCGCCTCCTGGGCGTACCGGTCGTCGTCGTGATGCCGCGTTTCGCGCCCCTCATCAAGATCACGACCTGCCAGCGGTTCGGCGCCCGCGTCGTCCTCAGTGGCGACGATTTCGGCGAGGCGCGGGCCGAGGCCACTCGGCTCGCGGCGAGGGAAGGTCTGAGCTACGTCGACGGCTTCGACGATCCGGCGATCATCGCGGGCCAGGGAACGCTCGGCCTGGAAATCCTCGAGCAGATCCCGCGTATCGACGCGATCGTTTGCCCGGTGGGCGGCGGCGGACTGGTCGCGGGGCTCGCCGTCGCGGTCAAGGCATTGCGGCCCCGGGTGCGCATCGTCGGCGTGGAGTGCGCATCGATGGCCAACCTGAGCGCGGCGCTCCGCGCGAACCGGCCCGTTCGGGTGCCGCGTCGGCCCACTCTGGCCGACGGCCTCGCGACGCGGACGGTCGGCGCGAACGCCTTCGCGCTCGCCCGGGACCGGGTGGACGAGGTCGTGCGCGTGAACGAAGCCGGTCTCGCGCTGGCGATCCTGCGGATGCTCGAGCTCGAAAAGACGGTGGTCGAGGGCGCGGGCGCCGCCGCGCTTGCGGCCATGATGTCCGGCCAGCTCAAGCGCCTGTCCGGCCGCCGCGTGGCGCTGGTCGTGAGCGGAGGCAATATCGATCCGGCGATACTCGGGCGTGTGATCGAGAAGGGGCTCGTGCACGACGGCCGGCTTTGGCGGTTTGTCGCCAGGATCAGCGACCGGCCGGGCGGGCTAGCGGCCCTGGCGGCCGCGATCGCCTCGTGCGGGGCCAGCGTCAAGGACATCGCCCACGACCGGGCGTTCAGCGGCCCGGACGTGAGCGCCGTGCGCGCGGTTTGCACGGTGGAGACGCGGGACCGGGGGCACATCGCGGAATTGCGCGGCGCCTTGCGGGCGGCCGGTTTTGGCGTGGCTGCGGGATGAACGGATTTCGGCGGCGGCTCGCGGGCCTGGGCGCCGTCGCGGCGATGGTGATCACGTTGGCCGCCTGCGCCGTCCTGCGGGCCGACGTGCGGCTGGACATCCCGGTCTTCGCCGGAGGCTTCGGAACGGCATTTTACGCGCAGGCGGCGCGGCAATTCGAAGCCCTGCATCCGGGCGTGCGGGTGGACGTGTACGGGGATCCGCGCATCCAGGACCAGGTCCGCGTCCGGGTCATCGACGGCGATTACCCCGACGCCGCATGCATCGGCTACCTTCTCTGGCCATCCCTTGTCCGCGCCGGCAAGGTGATGGACCTGACGCCAGCCCTGGCGGGGCCGAATTGGGAAGGCGATGCCCGGTGGGGTGCCACATTCCAGCCGGGCGCGCTCGAGACCTGGCGCATCGGCGGGCGAGTCTACGGGCTGCCCGTTTCCTACTCCTGCTGGACGATCTTCTACAACCGGGCGCTCTTTCGCGCTCACGGATGGACGGTGCCTCGCACATGGAAGGACTTCTTCACCCTTTGCGGCCGGATCCGGGCGGCAGGACTCGCCCCCGTCAGCCTTCCCGGGCTGTCCTGGCTCTACGCCAACGCGTTCTTCCGGGCGGCCTACTTCAACCTGGCCGGGCCGAAGGGCTGGGACGCCCTGAACGCTCTGGTTCCCGGAACGCGCACGGATTCCCGGTTCGTCCGCGCCGCAGCCGTGGAGCAGCGCGTGACCACGCGTTGCGCCCAGCGCGGCTGGGAAGGCGAGGACCACACCGGCGCCGAACTGGCCTTCCTTCAGGGGCGCGCGGCCATGACCGTGTCGGGTTCCTGGTTCGTGAACGAGATGGCGGGCAAGCTGCCGGCGGATTTTGAGCTGGGCGCGATGAACTTTCCCGTCTTTCCGGACGGCGTTGCCGATCCCGGGGCGATTCAGGTCTCCACGGACAGTTTCTTCGTTTTTAGGACCGGCCATCCGGGGCGCGAGAGGCTGACGCTGGAGTTCCTCCGGTTTCTCACGTCCCGGAAGGAGGCGGCGCGCTTCGTCCGGGTCTTCGACTCGCCTCCAGCCGTGCGTGGCATCCCGTCTTCGGCCTATTCGGCGCGGATGCGGGACACGGCGGAAATGATCCTCCGCGCCCGAGAGGCGTACCCAATGCGCCAGCTCATGCTCGAGCCTCCCGCTCTCCGCCAGGCGCTGGTGGACGAGAGCTACCGCCTGGATACCGGGCGGATCAGCCCCGAACAGTACGGGCAAAGCCTGGAAGCGGCGGCGGCGCGGGACCGTGTCCAGGCCGCCCATCCCGACCAGGTGGACATGCGCCATCCTGCGCTGGGGTGCCTCCTGCTAGCCGTCGTCGGATTGACGCTTTTGTGGCCGGCCTGCTCCGCCATCCGACGCCGGCATATGGCCGCGCTTAGGGAGCCGCCCACCCCGGTTCGTCGCGCTTGCGATCATCGCAGCCCCGGTCCTCCTGCAAACAAGCCGCGTGGGCGGGCTGTGCTTCCTCGCGAAAGCGGGGAGGCGTATTTCGGGCGGCTACGGACGATGCCGGGGCTTGCATTCGTCGGACCGGCATTCCTCATCTACGCGGCCTTTGTCATCGCCCCGGCCCTTACGGCCTTCGGCTGGGCGTTCACGCGATGGGACGGGATCGGCCCGCGTTCCTGGGCGGGGCTATTCAATTTCAAATCGCTGCTTTTCGGCGACGACATCTTTTGGAACGCCCTGGGTCATAACGTCTTTCTCATGGTCGTTCCGGCCGCGTTCGTGATTCCGGTCGCTCTTGCGTCGGCCGCGCTGATCCACCGTGGCGTCTGGGGGGGCCGGGTTTTCCGGGTCGTCTTCCTCTTTCCGAATATGCTCGGTGGCATCGCCGCGACGCTCATCTGGCTCGCCGCCTATCAGCCGCACGGCGGGCTCGTGAACGCGGGTTTGGCCGCGGCCGGGCGGCTGCTTCACTGGCCGCAGCTGGCTGCCTTCGACGGCTATCCCTGGCTTTCCCCGGACCACCTGTACGGCTCGCTCATTCCGATCTATCTCTGGATGGCGTGTGGCTTCAACCTGATCCTGTATCTGGCCGCCATGGAGGGCATCGATCCGCAGCTCTACGAGGCGGCGGCGATCGACGGCGCAAGCACCCTCCGCCAGTTCTTCACGATCACCCTGCCGATGATCCGCGACATCCTGGCGATCTCGGCGGTGTTTCTCGTCATCGCCGGCCTGAACGCGTTCGAAATGATCTGGCTGCTGACCCAGCAGATGCCTTCCGCCGACGAGCACACGCTGGCGACGCTCCTGGTCACGACGATGTTCCAGGACTTCGACATCGGACGGGCCACAGCGCTCGCCGTGATTTTGTTCGCCTTGGTTTTCGCAGCGAGCGCGGCGGTCCTGCGCACCTTGCGCCGGGAGGCGATCGAATCGTGAAGACGCGCTCCGCAGCTTTTCGCCTCTCGCAGCCGATCGTCTTCGCGGCGATCGCGGGATACGCGCTCTGGCTCGTCTTTCCAATGGTCTGGGTCGCCTATTCGTCGCTCAAGCCCGACGCCGCGATCTTCACCCGGACTTTTGCCCCGCCGGCTCTAGGCGACCTCCGGTTCGGCAACTATGCGCACGCGTGGAGGCAGGCGCATTTCGGAGAGTATTTTCTCAATTCGGTGGGCGTGACCGTCATCTCCGTTGGGCTCATCGTCTTCTTGGGCGCGATGGCCGCGTACGCACTGGCGCGATTCAGTCACCCCCTCGGTCGCGCCGCGTACTGGCTCTTCCTGGCCGGCCTGATGATCCCGGCGCAGCTCGCCGTCGTTCCACTCTTTTTCGAGTTGCGCTCGATCGGCCTGCTCAACACCCGTCCGGGACTTGTCCTCGTCTACACGGCGAACGGCCTCCCTTTCGCCGTCTTCATCCTGGCCGGCTTCTTCCGATCGCTGCCGCGCGCCCTCTACGAAGCCGCGGTCATCGACGGCTGCGGGGAATTCGGCGCGTTCCGGCGGGTCGTGCTGCCGCTGGCCCGTCCGGGGCTCGTGACGGTGGCCATTTTCCAATTCATTGGGGTGTGGAAGGAGTACTTCTTCGCCTTCATGCTCCTCGGCGGCGACACGAGCGGCCGGGCCAAGACGCTGCCGCTCGGGCTCGCCAATCTCTCGATCACTGCGGAATACCGCACCGACTACGGCATGCTGTTCGCCGGCCTTGTGATGGTGACGGTGCCAATCCTGATCGTCTATCTGCTCCTCCAGCGTCACATCGTGAAGGGGGTGGCGGCGGGGGCGCTCAAGGGCTGAGGGCCGGCGGCGCCGCTCGCGTTCACCCGCCGATGTAGCTCATCTCGATCTTCGCGCGCGGCTCACGGGCGGCGAGGATCTCCGCCCGCTCGTCGCTGTAACGGTCGGTCCGACCCCGCCAGATCCGGCCGACGAAGCGTGCGAGTTCAGCGTCGTCCGCCCCCGCCCGCAGGCAGCCGAGGACGTCCCAGCCGAGCGACGCGAAGAGGCAGGTGTACAGCTTGCCGTCGGCCGAAAGCCGGGCCCGGTGACAGTCGCGGCAGAACGGCTCAGTCACCGAAGCGATGAGCCCGATTTCCCCCCGGCCGTCGCGGTACCGGTACCGCGAAGCGACTTCGCCGCGATAGGCGGGCGCCGCAGGCTCGATCGGCCAATGGGCGGCGATCCGGTCGCGGATCTCGGCGGCGGGGACGACGCGTCCGGGGTCCCAGCGGTTCGTGTTGCCGACGTCCATGAATTCGATGAAGCG
>JBOHXF010000106.1:0-3131 GCA_050737455.1 Opitutaceae bacterium
AATGTGCCGCTGGTTCGGCTGTATAGGTTTTCTGGGTTTCACACCCTGCCTCATAGCAGGTCCAGGCCTTGCGGCCGAACCTCCTTTCTTCGTCAGATTTCACGAAATCCTGTGGGACGGTAATGACGCGATTTCATGGATCGAACCTAAGGCTCGGCGGCGTAGAATCAAACGCGGCGGCTTCGTGGAGCACGGTTTTTGGCCAACGCTTTGACGGGCGTCAAGGACGGACCGCCGCGCTGGGCCTATCCTCCGTTCGCATGAAAACGTCAAATCATCGAATCCACGCCGCACCGGCCGGAGCCGCCCCTTCGCATGACGCGATCGAGCGTCTAGCGTACCAGCTATGGCAGCGCAAGGGCTGCCCCGCCGGTAGCAACCTGGAATGCTGGCTCGAAGCCGAACACGCCCTGGCTTCCCGCGCCCAACGTTCGATTGGCATCCGTCGTCAAAGACGCCGCCAGGAGGCGCGTGAGATGGACGAACGGCTGCACGAACTCCTGGCGGCCTCCGGAGTGGTGACCGACCCACGCAGCCCGACCTCGCTCTAGCTGGCTGGCGGGCTCGCTTCCAGCCATGGCCGATCAATCCGATCATGCGTCATACGAGATGATTCCCGGAGTGGCGGCCTCCTCCGGCATCGCTCTGGGACCGACGATCGGCGCCGCCATCTCCTCAAACAGACAAATACCGGGCGGCGCTTGCGAACTTGGCTCAAGTGGCAAGGCTGCCGGGTGGATCCGGCGATGCAACTCGACAGCTGCGACCTCATCGCGAACCTGGTTGCGCTGGGCGTGGGCGTGTCGGTGGCGCCGATCCGCGCCTTGGCACTTTACAACACGGCGCGCACGCTCCAGCGAATTCCTTGGCCGGATCGCTTCGTTCGCGATTTGGTCGTCGTAGTGCGCCGGCAGCGGAAACTGCCGGAACATCTCGCCAAATTCATCGATAATGTGCTGCTTTGATTTTGCAGCAACGGCGCCCGTGGCACAGGATCGAGGCGATGATCGCTTTCGACGAAGCACATCAAGCGGTACATTATCCTGAGGATCGCAGGTTTCGCGTGTGGCTGCGGCCATCAGCCTGTATCGTGGTCCTGGCGGTGTGTCTGTGCCCCGTGATCCTCGCCTGGATCCAGCATGCCGTGTCAGGATTGCCGCGACTGGAACCGTCGCCTGCGTCCAACGTAGGAACCGCGAGCGGGCCGCACGGATTCCCCTTTTGGATTCGCTGGAGCCATTTCTTCAATCTGGTTTTCACCTTCATGCTCATCCGGAGCGGACTGTCCATCATCATGGATCATCCGCGGCTGTACTGGAACGATCATTGCACTCCCGGCTCGGAATGGCTTCGCCTCACGCCGCTCAAGCTGCCCACCGGTCGAGTCTGGACCGCCAAAGATGACGCTCGGTACATTTCGCCCATTGTCGCAACGCCTGGATATCGGCACACCGTGGGGATCGCGCGGGTCTGGCATTTCCTCACGGTTTACGGCTTCGTGGGAACCGGCGTCTTTTTCGTCGGAGGTCTCTTGACCAGCGAGCAATGGCGCCGATTGGTGCCCACCTCGTCCACGGTGCTGGCGCAGGCTTGGAACACATTCGTGTATTACGCCAACTTTCGCCTGCCATCCGAGCCTAACGGCTTTTACGGATATAACGCGCTTCAACAGTGCGCGTACTTCGCCACGATCTTCATCATGGCGCCGCTCGCAATCCTAACGGGCATGGCGATGTCGCCCGCGTTGGTAAACCGGTTTCCCCGGTATTCGCGTCTGTTCGGAGGGCGCCAAGCCGCGCGTTCGATTCATTTCATCAATCTGGTCGGGTTTATTGGGTTCATCGTGGTCCATATTGCTCTGGTCGCTTTGACGGGCTTTCGGCGAAACATGAATCATATCGTCCTTGGGACGGACGATACGGCCGCGACCGGCATGGTGCTGGGGCTCTTGGGCATCGCTCTGGTGGTTATCTCCTGGGTGGCCGCGCATTATATTTCTTGGTTTTTGCCGCGCGGGCTCCAGCACCTGCAGAAGGCAGTTACCCAGCCGGTGCTGCTGGCGACCTTTGATCGCCTCGTGCCCGCGGAAACCTATACGCGGGAGCAGATTTCCCCGCATTTCTGGCCGAACGGCAAGATGCCGCAGAGGGAGGACTGGAAGCGCATGGCAGCGGACGGCTTCAAGGGCTACCGGCTCAAAGTGACCGGGATGGTGGACAATCCCGTGGAACTCTCGCTCGACGAACTGCGGGCGTTGGGGATGGAGAGGAACATCACCATGCACCACTGCATCCAAGGCTGGTCCGGCATCGCCGAATGGAGCGGGGTGCCTTTGCGCAAGCTAATTGCGCACGTGCGGCCAAGGCCCTTTGCAAAAGTGATTGCGTTTTACTCCTTTGGCGAAGGCCTTTACGGTGGCCCGTATTATGATACTCAGGACATCTACAATGCCTCAAAGCCCGAGTGTGTGCTTGCCTTGGAAATGAACGGGGCGCCGCTGCCGCCGTTGTATGGCGCGCCGTTGCGGCTCCGGGTTGAAAACCAGCTCGGCTACAAGATGGTCAAATGGATCGAGCGCATCGAGTTCGTCCCGTCGGAGCGGCTCCTCGGCAAGGGTGAAGGCGGAAAGAACGAGGACGACGAATATTTCGACCTATGGCCCAACATCTGATGAGTGGGGCGAACGTTCCGACTCTGGCCGCCAGCGGGGGGAAACGAAATCTCACGCCGGTGTCCAGGCGGACAAGGCGACCGGCACTTCTAGCTCGACCAGGCCGCACCCCGCCGAGCGCGCGCCGCTCGAAGCTCGATCCGTTCGGAAAGCGGTGCGCCTAGGCCGAAGCCAGCACTTCCGGCCTCTTCTCTGCGATTTGCAGCAGCCGCAGCGCCGGCCCCGATGGCCTGCGCAGCTGTTTTTCCCACTTCGGCACGGTATCGGGGGTGACGTTCAGGTAGGCGGCAAAGACCGGGGTACTCGCGTTCAGATGGCGGCGGATGCGGATAAGGGTGGTTTGAATAATTTAACCTATTGACCTATAGATAGATGGCACGCAATCTGCTAATTGTCGGCATGAGTATATATCAGCCGAGTTTTTTCGATGAATCCGAGCGCCTGGCGGCGCTCTCGAAAT
>JBOHXF010000107.1:0-9807 GCA_050737455.1 Opitutaceae bacterium
ATTTCGAGAGCGCCGCCAGGCGCTCGGATTCATCGAAAAAACTCGGCTGATATATACTCATGCCGACAATTAGCAGATTGCGTGCCATCTATCTATAGGTCAATAGGTTAAATTATTCAAACCACCCCTAAGAAAAAAGGGTTCGGTCCAAGACCTTCCAATCGAGAAACTCAAGCGCCATTCGCGGTTGCTCCTGTCGCCGGCCAACGTTGTCGTCGTCCGAGCCGACATCGCGGGCATTGCTGACTTCGACTGCTTTCCCCGCGAGGTTCTTGCCTGGAACGAACGACGGGGGTACCGGACACCACCGTGGCTGCTTCAATTCTTGACCGAAAATGAGGAGGATGCTGAGCGGCAACGGGTTCAAAACGCGAAGGCGCGAGCACGCCTTAAACCTCCACCGCCCGAACCGACGGCATAGCCCTTCAGATGCGAGAAGCCCGGTCATCCCAGCTTGCTTTGACCCGGTGGTTTCGTAAACTCTTTTATATGACCACCACAGTGCCAGCAACGTACGAAGGGGGAGTCCTTAAACTCCGCTGGCCCTTGCCATTGCCCGCCTCCAGCGAAGTGATGGTCACGGTGGAGTCCGTTGAAAAGTCGCCGGTCGAGGTGGCCGAGGAAACGGTAGTCTGGCCGGACCTATCGGAGCGGCTGCGTGAAATTTACGGTGACCAGGTTCTCCCCGAGAACCCCGTCTTGGCAGCCAGGAACGACGAGAGGTACTGATCGAATCGGGTGACGACCTACGCCGATTCCAGCTTCCTGGTTTCGCGCTACGTTAAGGACGCATTCACGGAACGCGCCAAGGCGTGGCTCGCAGGGCACTCGCATAACCTCCCGCTCACTGAATTTGGCCGCGTAGAACTTCGAAACGCCTTTGCCCGCCTCACTTTCGCCGGTTCGCTGACGGCGACCCAAGCCAGCGCCGCATGGCAGATGATCGAGGCCGACATCAAGCAAAGGCGCCTTGCGCCTATTACGGTGGAGTGGAGCCTCGCATTTGGACGTGCCGAAGAATTGACCGCCAAGCATACCGGCCAACTCGGCACGCGCACGCTCGACGTCCTCCATGTTGCAATTGCCCTCTCGCTCCGCTGTACCGAGTTTGTTACGTTCGACCAGCGCCAGGGCACGCTGGCAAAAGCGTCGGGGCTCAACTGGCAGCTTCCGGCGTAGCATCACAGCGCTTGATGTAGTCCACGACGCTGTCGTGGACGATGAGCCGGACGCCGCGCACGGCCCCTCGTTGACGGATGGCGACCATCTTGATTTCGCCGGCGGCGGCCTTGTAGTACCACCCGCGCGAAAGCCCGAAGTGCGGGTCCCGTTTGCCGGGCGGTGGCAGTCGGAAGAATTCGATACGATGGGCGGCTGGCGTTGCGGAGGTGAGTTCGATTGAGTTCATCGTTGGATTTGTTGCTGCCGTTCACCCATGCCCGCTCGCATCGGCCCCGCAACGGCGGGACTCTACTGAAATCAGGGTAGTCCGTCTACGGCTTTTACGGTAGACGGCGGAGCGAGCCGTGGACGGGGCGACGAAGGCCGCGACGCGGCCCGACCCGCCGAACGGAGAGCGGGAGGGCGGGCCAGGAGCGCGAGGCGCGGCCCGAACAGAGCGCCTCGCATTGTTTTCGGTTCACCATGGATTCTGAGTGTTCATTCGTATCCGCAAACTGGTTTCATTGTCGAAAAGACAAGGAGTATTATGTCCTGCATCGAAGAAGAAACGCGAATGCGTTTCGGCTTGGGAAGCATTGGGGCCGATCATGGGGCAATGGGCGCGAGCAGCCTCCCGTAAATTCAGTAGGGACCGAGGCTCGCGGGGGGCCACGCGATGGTGTCCGCATTGACGGCAACATCGCGTGCTGAGACCGCGACCACAATTGAGTCTGAGGAACGCCCGGGAGTATTTTCGGGAGCATCTCTGCATCGGCGAATACTACGCGGAGGGGCAAAAGGTCGTCGGAGAATGGCTCGGCCAGGGAGCGTTCGACCTCGGTCTTTTCGGGCCTGTCGGTGAAAAGCCGTTTCTCGCCCTGTGCGAGGGTCGTCATCCGGAAACCGGAAAATGGCTAACCCAACGGCAGAACACCGTGCGCCGGGAGAACGGCAGGACCATGCCAAACCGTCGAATCTTTCATGATTTCGTGATCAGTCCGCCGAAGAGCGTCTCGGTCGTGGCGCTGTACCAGGACCCCCGGATCGTGGAATTGCACCGGCGAGCGGTCGGCATCGCGATGAATGAACTTGAGAAGTTCGCCGAGACGCGCGTCCGAAAGAAGAATCAGCAAGATGAGCGGGTGACGGGAAACATCGTGGCAGCCTGCTTCCAGCATGAGACAAGCCGGGAACTGGACCCGCATTTGCATACCCGTTGCGTCGTTTTTAACGCGACCATCGACCCGGTTGAGGGGCGGTGGAAGGCCCTGCAAACCGCGGGCATGTACCGGGCGCAGAAGTTCGCGGAGAACCTCTACTTTCACGAAGTAGCGAAGGGCTTGAGAAGCCTCGGCTACGAGATCGAGAATAATGCCCGCAACTTCGAGATCAGGGGCATGTCGGCGAGCATCAACTCCCGGTTCTCCAAGCGCCATGAGCAAATCGAGGCGGAGGCCCGGCGCCAGGTCGCCGAGGGACTCAAGGGAGACATGGGGGAATTGCGGACACGGATCGCGCACGAGCGCCGTCGTCGGAAAATCAAGAACTCGACCGCCGACGAACTGTGGTCGCACTGGGAAAATCAGCTTTTCCCAGCCGAGCGGCGAGCGCTCGCTGCCTTGTGCGGCCCTGCGGTAGTGGCGGAGAAGGCCGACGTTCGGGCCATGGTCGCCTGGGCGGACGAACATCTCTTCGAGCGCCGGTCAGTGGTGAACGACTATGAACTCATGTCCGCCGCCCTGGCCCGCGGCCGCGGTCAGGGCTTCGACCTGGCCGATCTCACTCGGGCAATTGAGGAGCGCGGCTACATCAGAGACGAAGGCAGCCGAAAGCTGACCTCGAGGGAGCTATACCGCTGCGAATCGGAAATCGTCCGTATCGCCCAGGATCGTCACAACTGCTTCTACGATCTCGTACGGGACTACATGCCGTCGCCGGACCTTTCGCCGGAACAGGCACGGGTAGCCAAGCGGATTCTGTCGAGCCGGGATTTGATCACCATCTTGCGCGGGGGAGCGGGAACCGGGAAGACGCATACGCTCAAGGAAATCAATCGGGCCATAGGCACTGATGGTCGCCGCCCGGTCGTTGTGCTTACTCCACAGCGCCAGCAGGTCGCGGGCCTGCAAAGCGATGGCCTTCCCGCCGAGACGCTGGCCCATGCGCTCGCCGTAAAGCAGCTTCCAGTCGAGGCCGTTGTCATCTTGGACGAAGCCGGCCAGGTCGGGGGTCGTGATCTGAGGGAGCTGATCCGACTCGTTGAAGACCACGGTGGCCGACTTATCCTCTCCGGCGACACTCGGCAGCACGGCGCCGTGGCAGCCGCAGACGCTTTGCGGGCCATCGAAAAGCGCGCTTACCCCCATGTGGCCACCCTGCGCTCTATCCGCCGGCAGAACGTGGCCCTCGGCCGTTCGGACGAGGAACGGGACTTCATCAGGTGGTATCGTATTGCCGTGAAGGAGGCAGCCGATGGCGACCTGGCGATGTCGTTTCGTCACCTGGAAAAAATCGGCGCCATTCACGAACTGCCCGGTACCGAGCGCCGGTCCGTTCTTGCCCGTGAATACCTCGCGGCCATCGACCGGGGTGAGGATACCCTTGTGGTCGCGCAGACATGGGCCGAAGTTCATGCCGTCAACGATGCCATCCGGTCGGCGCTGCGGGAAGCGGGCAAGCTGGGTACCGGGACGATTTTGACCGCGTTCCAGCCGCTTGACCGAAGCGTCGCTCAAAGGCGGGACGCGCGGTTTTTCGAGCCCGGCCAAGCAGCATTTTTCCTCAAGGGTTACGGGCGCTTCAAGAAGGGCGAGCGTTGTGAGATTGCCGGAGCGACCGACCGCGGCCTAATTCTCGTCAAGAATGGCCGGCGCTCGGTTGTGGGCTATCGTCACGCTGACCGCATCACGGTGGCGAAACCGACCGAGATCGAGATTGCGCCCGGCGACCGCCTGCAACTCAAAGCCAATGGCCACAGCGTCGAGGGCGCCCGGTTGCACAACGGCGAATTGGTCACGGTCGCGCGCGTCGAACCGGAAGGAGCGATAGTGGTCGCAGATGAACACGGTGAAACGAAGACGTTGCCGCCTACTGAGCGGTTGTTTGTCCGCGGCTATTCCGTCACGTCCTACGCTTCCCAGGGAAAAACCGCCGACACCGTGATCGTGGCCGACGCGGGCAACCCAGCCGCGACGAACGCGCAGCAATGGTACGTCAGCATCTCACGGGGCCGGAAACGGATCGTGATCTTCACCCCCGACAAGGAGGCGCTGCGTGAGAATATTCACCGCGACGGCAATTGGGAGCTGGCTATGGACGTGGCGGAAGAGCGCCTGGTCTACGGCATGAGGGTGCCCGGCCCTTCGCGTAATATCAGGAGATTGATCGCACAGGCCATCAACAATGAATCCTATGAGCAGCAGGATCTTGTCGAAAAGCGGTCCGTCGAGCGACACCCTTGACAGGGTGCTAAAGCCCAAACAAATCGACATTACGCCAACTGCGTGCCAAAAGCGATTCAGGTCATAGTCCAGCATGGATTGCAAGTTGTTCATAGAGCAGTTTCACGATCACCTCGCCCGGAGGCTGGATACCTACGAGCAAGCACTCTACCTCTACATTTTCAGGCACAGCCGCTTGGTCGGCAAAGATGAGGTCGTAATTGGATTCAAGTCGGCCAGGGCCCGTATGGCATGCGGCATTGGCGAAAAAGGGAAACCAATGTCCGAGAGCACCGCCTACGAGAAATTGCAGGCTCTGAAATCGAAAGGCTGCATCGAAATCATTTCTAGTGAACGCGCCGGACGCCGTATTCGTCTGAGACTACCGGACGAAATGCCCGGCGTGATACCTTCCGTGACGGAGCAAGTGCCGGTCGACATCGAAAAGATGGATTTCTTCGAGCTGGCAGAAAATCGTGTCCTGATATTGGAACGCGATGGCCATCGGTGCTTTTATTGCCTTCGTGCGTTGAATCCCGAGAATCATGTCATCGAGTACGTAGTTTCGCGGCCCCAGGGAAGAAACGGTTATCGCAACGTGGTGGCTGCGTGTCGCGAATGCAATAATCGGAAAAACGATTCGCCCGCGGAGGAGTATCTGCGCACGCTATTCCGTGAATCGTTCCTGAGTGACGTGGAATTCAGTGATCGCCTGTTGAAGCTTGGACAACTCAAGAGTGGAGAACTGAAGCCCGAGGCCGGAGACGCTTAGCCTTCCACGGCCCAGCTTAGGTCGTGGTCATTCTGAAATTCTAAGAGCCATCAGGGCGCTTGTTATGACCGCACCCTATAAAATGTTATGACTCATCACGAAACCAGATCATTTCTCCGTCGTAACATCCTCTGCATTAATGAAATGGTCGGGGCGGTGAGATTCGAACTTACGATTCTTTGCCGGATCCAACCGGGCTCGTTCCTACGATCTGAAGCCGGCAAAGGACACCTGCCCGCCTTCTATGGGGGGCACGGCGGTGACCCCACCGGCTCAGGCCAGGACCTCGCGGAGGGTGTCCAGGTCCATGATGTCGGAGAGCGATTCCTCGCGCACCACGGCGGCGGCCATCTCGGCCTTGGCCTTCTGCAGGGCGCGGATCTTCTCCTCGATGGTGCCGCGGGCGAGCAACCGGTAGGCGAGCACCTGACTGGTCTGGCCGATGCGGTGGGTGCGGTCGATCGCCTGCGCTTCCACCGCCGGATTCCACCAGGGATCGTAGAGGACGACATAGCTGGCGGCGGTGAGGTTGAGGCCCGAGCCGGCCGCCTTGAGCGAGAGCAGAAACACCCGTATGGACGGATCGGTCTGGAATCGGTCGACCAGCTCCTGGCGGTTCTCGGTCTGGCCGGTGAGGGTAAGGAACGGCACCTTCCTGTGGGTCAGTTCGGCGCCGATCAGCTCCAGCATAGTGACGAACTGGGAAAAGACGAGCACCTTGCCCCCTTCGGCCACGACGGGGCCGAGGGCATCGAACAGCGCCTCGAGCTTGGCGCTGGGCGGACGGGCTCCGCGGGGGCCTTCGGCCCCGGCCAGACGGGGATCGCAGCAGATCTGGCGCAGGCGCAGCAGCGACTGGAGGATATTGAACCGGCGCCTCTGGAAGTCCCCGCTCTGGTCAGCCTCGAGCACCATCTGGCGGGCGCGCTTGAGTTCAGCCTGGTAGAGCTCCAGTTGGAGGCCCTCCAAGTCGCAGAAGAGATCCTCTTCGGTCCGGGCCGGAAGGTCCCGCGCGACCTGGCCCTTGGTCCGGCGCAGGAGGAAGTGGCGCACGCGGGTGGCCAGGCGCGAGCGGGCGCCGTCGGGATTGGTCCGCTCGTCGTAGTTGCGCTCGAACGAGGCCTGGGAGCCGAGCAGCCCGGGCATGGCGAAGGCAAACAGGCTCCAGAGGTCCAGCAGACGGTTTTCGATCGGCGTGCCGGTGAGGACCAGCCGCTGGGCCGCGGGCAGGGCGCGGGCGGCGCGGGCGGTCGCACTGACGGGATTTTTCACGTTCTGGCCTTCGTCGAGCACGACCGCGTCCCAGGAGTGGGCGGCTAGCTCTCCGGCGTGGAGCCGGAGCTGGGTGTAATTCGCGACGACGATGCGGGCATCCGGGGGAATCGGGCCGCCGGCCGCCCCGGGGGTCAGTCGGGCGGCCGGCAGGCTGGGGGCGAACCGGGCGGCCTCAAGCTCCCAGTTCGCCACGACCGACTTGGGGCACACGACCAGCGCCTGGGACGGATGATCGGCGCGGCCGGCGAGCCACAGCATCCAGGCGAGCGCCTGGACCGTCTTGCCGAGACCCATGTCGTCGGCGAGGACGCCCCCGAAGTTGTTTTCGGCCAGGAACGCGAGGAAATGGAAGCCTTCCCGCTGGTAGGGCCGCAGGTCGGCGAGAAGCCCCACGGGCGTCTCCGGTGGGTCCGGGCGGCGCAGCGCGGCCGCCCGCAGGCTCGCCTGCCGCCAAATCGCGTCGGGCAGGGCGCCCCGGAGGGATTCGTCGGCGAGATGCAGGGCATGCAGGCGCATGGTTTCGCTCTCGGCCAGCGCCGCGGGATCCAGGCCTATCCGCGCGAGCCGGTCATCGTCCGCGGGCATTTCAAGGCGGCGCCATCCGCGGCGGGGCAGGCGCACGAAACGGCCCGGGGCGGCCCGCAGAGCGGCGATTTCCTTGGCGGTCAGCGTCAGGTCCTCGGCCCGCAGATTGAGGCGCACGTCGAACCAGTCCACGGAGCCGGCCAGGGGGGTGACGGCGAGTTCATAGCGGGCGGGGACCGGAGCCTCGAACAGGCCCTTGAGTTCGGCTGCGACCGCAACCTCGGTCTCAGCAGGGAGCGTGTGCCGCCAGGCGACGAAATCCTCCGGGAAGGACCGGCTGATCGGCCGGGTCCAGGCTTCCCGGGAGTCGTCCCACTGCACGCGGAAATCGGAAAAGCGGCGGCCGACCTCGTTGGGCCCCGCGAGGTCGAATTCCAGCGCGGTGCCGTCCGGGCGTCCCACAGGCGCCGCTTCGCGCCACTGCCAGCCGGTGCCGGTCCAGGTTTGAGCGCACCGCGGATCGTCGGAACGGCCGATGAGGCGCAGGCAAAGCGTGGGCTGGTCGCCGAACAGGGAATTCTCGTCGATCCAGCAATCCAGGCGGGGCCGCAGCGCCACCGTCTGAAATTTGATCTGGAGGGCTTCGGGCAGCGTCACGCGAAGCCGCCGCAGGTGGGCCGCGACGGCGGGATCGGAGAGGACGGCCGCCGCGATGGACTGCTCAGGCAGGAGCGGCGGCCCCGGGCGCAGCCGGCCCCCCGAAAAATAAAGCGGCCGCGGGCGCGTGGCGACAAGCCGCGCTTCGACGGGCTGGCCGTCGGCGGTCAGCTCGAAGCGCACACGCTGGGGGTCTTCGGGATCGATCCGGCCTTCCCAGCGGAGCGCCGCCTCGTCAAAGACGAGCGGCCCGCCGTCCGGGCCGGCGAGCGCCTCGCGCACGGACGGGAGGTTGAGGGCGGCCTCGGCCACCGAGTTGGGCGCGCTTCGGTCGGCCTCCCACGTCCGGCCATGGCGCGCGCCGTCGGCGATGATCAGCGCGACCAGGGCCATCTGGGCGGGCGGCAGGTGGGCGAGCTGCGAGGGATCGGCCGCCCGCAGGTCCCGCAGGAACTTGCGGCCGGCGACCTTGAATTGGCGGGTGGGATCGGTCCTGCTTTCCAGCAGCCAGCCGGCTGGCGCCAGGCGCAGCCGCACCTCGGGCAAGCGCTCCGCGCCCGGGCGGGGAAGGCCGTCAGCGGTCTCCACGGACTCCAGCCGCTCGGCCCAGCGCCGCATGTCCCCGGCGATCAGACGCGGTTCGACCGCGGCTCGAACCCCGGCGGTATCGGTCATGGGCCGGAACACCGGCGGGATGGGCTCTCCCTCCCGCTGGAGGTCAAAGGCCAGATATTGCCAGAGTTCCCAGGGATCGGCGGGTGGCTGGCGCCACCAGCCTTCGAACATCCGGCCGTAGGGGCGCTTCATGGCCGGAGAGCGCAGCTGGAGACCGTAGCCGTCGTGGACCTGCAGCACGCCCTGGGCCCGCATCATCCGGGAGAACAGCGTGGCGAGGTCGGCCAGTAGGGAGCCCTCCTCCATGGTGAGCTTGCGGCCGAGCTTCTTTTCGAGGATCGGAGTCCATTCCTGCCGGAAGGACAAGCGCGCGGGTCTGGGCCTGGCGGGCCGCAAGGCGGGAAGATCTGTCTTGGATGCCGTGCGGGCCACCGCGTAGAGATGCGCGCAGCCGCGGCGCCGGCAGGTGCATTGGCCTTCCCAGCCGGCCCCCGGCTGGTACACGAGGGTGCAGGTGTGCAGGCGCCGGTCGCGCACGGTGCCGAAGATCGTGAACGGATCCTCCTCGGGGTGGATATCCACATCTTCGACCGCCCCCTGTTCGAGCAGGCGTTCGCCTTGGTAAGTGGCGCGGATCAGGAATTCGCCGAGGTGCGTGGAGAGGTCGGCGCGGGCGCTCCGCTCGTTCGAGGATACCACGAGGAGGTGAACGTGGCGTGGGCACCGCGGCAATCAAGCCAACAGTTCGGCCGCGCCCGAATTCGCCTACAGAACTGCCGTATCGCTCCCAAGGCACGGGTCTTGCCGCACGGACAAAGGAGCGCGGGGGGCAGGCTCTCGCGCGTGCGCGGCTCCCGAAATTCGTTCCCACAGTCTTAGACCTGTTCAAGTTTTCCATCGGAACCTCCCAGGTGAACTACACCTACGCCCGCTCGGGCCGGATTGCCTCCGTGGCCGACGCCACCGGCACCCGCATTTTCGCCTACGACCCGGCTCAGCCGCTGCAATTGGACTCGATCGCCCTGGGCACCGGCCTATACCAAGGGCTGGTGCTGACCCGCCAGTACAACAAAGATGGCCTCCTGCCCGGCCGCCCGAGCGGCTTCAGCCTGGGCACCGCGGCCAGTCCGTCCGGCGATCTGGAGCAGGATTACTATTACAACAGCCTGGGCCGGTTCGATCACCTGACGAGCCAGGCGCTCGGCGGCAACGCCTTCACCTTCAACTACAGCTACACACCCAACACGCCGCTGATCGCCGGGGTGGCGGTGAGCGGCTCGCCCTTCCAAGTGAGCCGTTCGTACGATCCAACCCGCCCGCTCCTGACGGATGTTACCACGCAATGGGCGACGGAAGAGCCGG
>JBOHXF010000108.1:0-2214 GCA_050737455.1 Opitutaceae bacterium
GCGCTGGGCCGCTCGCCCGAGGCGGCCATCGCCGCCGGGAATTGGTTTGGGCATTCCGGGGCGGTCCGGGGGCTTCTCGGCCGGATTCGGACCGAGGCGTTCGGTCCGCGCCGCGCCGTCGTGGTCGTCGGCACCGGAGGCAACGCGCCGGCTCTCGCCCGGGAGGATCTCTTCGATCTGGTGGCGAAGGATCTGGTGCTCCGAGGGCTCCTTGCCTGGGCGGAAACGCGCCGGCTTGCGCCTTTGCCGGCGATGCGCAAGACTCATCGGGTCGCTTGATCTGCTATTATGGAGCGTATGACCGCTGACATCGTTCGGGAGGCCGTGATTCATCGCCGGCCCTTCCGGTTCGTGACCGCGGATGGGCGCACGTTCGATGTACCGCATCCGGAGTGCGCCTCGCTTTCGCGATCGGGCCGGCTTCTGTTCGTTTCCACGGACGGAGAGCGGTTGGAAACCGTGGACCTGCTCCTCGTTGTGAGCGTCCAGGAGAGCAAAGGTCTGCCGATGTAGGGCCCCCCGGGGTGGCCGAAACCGGCTTTGGGTCGAAGGCCACGTCGGGGCGAACTCCCTATCGGACGGCAAAGGGACGGAATTGGCGTGGCCAACCGCACCCGGAGGTGTTTTTTTTCGAGATCCGTCTATGATTGTGGAATGATCGCGACCGATCCCGAGCTGGAAACGGAAGCCGAGCGCCTTTTTCGGGCGCTCTTGGCGGTGGATTGCGACCCGGGCCGGCCGCCCTGGACGCTTGAGCGCTGCCGGGAGATCGCGCCGCTCACCCTTGAGATCGACCGGCTGAAGCGGGAGAAAGGTGCGATCGTTCTCGCCCATTCCTACGTGGAGCCGGAAATCGTCTATGGGGTCGCCGATTTCCGTGGCGACTCGTATTTCCTGAGCCTCAAGGCCCGCGAGGCGCGCGCGCCCATGATCGTGTTTGCCGGGGTCGTCTTCATGGCCGAGACCGCCAAGATCCTCAGCCCGGAGGCGACGGTGGTCGTCCCGGACCGCGGCTCCGGCTGCTCCCTCGCCGATTCGATGACAGGCGCGGAGTTGCGCCGGCTCAAAGCGCTGTATCCCGACGCGGCGGTTGTCTGCTACATCAACAGCACGGCCGAAGTGAAGGCGGAGTCCGACGTGTGCGTCACTTCAAGCAACGTCTATGACATCGTCTGCCGCCTGCCCGAGCGCCGCATCCTGTTCGTCCCTGATCGTCTGATGGCCCAGAATATCCGCACGGAGCTGGCGCGCCGAGGCGTCGACAAGGAACTCGTCTCCTCCGACGGCACCTGCCTCGTCCACGATGCGTTCGATGTCGAACGCATCGCCGCGGCCCGGGCGCAGTTTCCCGGCATCAGGGTCGTCTCCCACCCCGAATGCCCGCCCGAGGTCGCGGCGGCCTCGGATTTCGTAGGAAGCACCGGGGCCATGATGACCTACGTCAAATCCGAGCCGGCGCCTTACTTCCTCATGCTCACCGAATGCGGGCTCGTCTCGCGCCTCCAGGTCGAGGCTCCGGAAAAGCGCATGGTCGGCGGCTGCCGCCTTTGCCCCTACATGAAGCGCAACTCGCTGAAAAAACTCCGGGACGCGCTCGCCGCGCCCCGGCCCGAGCAGATCGTCCGGCTGGACGAAGGTCTGCGCGCGCGCGCGGCCCGCTCGATCGAAAGGATGTTCGAACTTGCTCCCCGGAATTGACCGCTTGATCGATCTTGCCCTGGACGAGGATGCCGGCCTGGGCGACCTGACGACCCGGGCCATCTTCAGCCCGGGCCACCGCTCGCGCGCGGTGGTCGAGGCGGGGCAGGATCTCGTCGTGTGCGGTCTCGAGGTGGCCGCCCGGGTCTTCGCCCGGGTCGATCCGGCGCTCCGTATCGCGCCGGCTGCGGCGGATGGCGAGCGTGTCCGTCGCGGCCAGGCGGCGCTGCGGGTCGCGGGGGCGACTGCGTCGATTCTCACCGGGGAGCGCACCGCGCTCAATTTTTTGCAGCGGCTGTCCGGCATCGCGACTCAGGCGCGGCGCTTCGCCGACGCGGCCGCCGCCGCCCGTCCGGGGCTTCGGATCGTGGATACCCGCAAGACCACCCCAGGGTTTCGCGCGCTCGAAAAGTACGCGGTGCGCTGCGGCGGCTGCCACAACCACCGCGGCTCTCTGGGCGAGCACGTGCTCATCAAGGACAACCACATCGCCGCCGCCGGCTCGATACGCGCCGC
>JBOHXF010000109.1:0-4685 GCA_050737455.1 Opitutaceae bacterium
GGCCCGGGGATTGCGGACAGGCACCGGCCGGCCCTCGCCCAGCGCCTTCATGCAATCGGGGAAAATGCGATCCGCAGCCCAGTCGCCGCCGCCAATGACGTTGCCGGCGCGAGCCGACGCAAGCCGGACGCCGGACGCGGGGCCGGAGAAGAAGGCGCTGCGGTACGAGGCGACGACGAGTTCGGCGGCTCCTTTTGAGGCGCTGTACGGGTCATGTCCGCCAAGGGGATCGTTCTCCCGGTAGCTGTGAACCCATTCCCGGTTCTCGTAGCACTTGTCGGTGGTGACGACCACGACCGCGCACGATACCCCCGAGCGCCGAACGGCCTCCAGGAGGCGGGCGGTGCCCAGAGTGTTGATGTCGAACGTCGCGAGGGGATCCTCGTAGGAGGGTCGGACCAGGGCCTGGGCCGCGAGATGAAAGACGAACTCCGGCCGCGACTCCGCGAGGACCCGCTCCAGCGCGCTCAGGTCGCGCACGTCGCCTTCGGTATCGCGCAGCCGGGCCGTCAGCCGGGATTGCCCGAAAAGGGACGGCGAGGTGGGCGGCGACAGGCTGAAGCCCGTGACTTCGGCGCCCAGAGCAAGCAGCCATTCGCACAGCCATGCTCCTTTGAAACCGGTGTGGCCGGTGACGAGCACCCGCCGGTTGCGGTAGGCTTCGGCGAACATCGTCACCAGATTTTCCACGGGGCCCGCCCGCTCCGCCACAGCTCGTCGAGCAGGTTCTTGTCCCGGAGCGTGTCCATCGGCTGCCAGAAACCGCGGTGCTTGAATACGGTCAGTTCGCCTCGGGTCGCGAGTTTCTGCACCGGTTCGCGCTCCCAAACGCATTGGTCGCCGTCGATCAGATCGAGCGTGGGCGGCTCCAAAACGAAAAACCCGCCGTTGATGAAGCCGCCTCCGCCCTCCGGCTTTTCCTGGAAGCGCTTCACGCTCGCACCGGAGATTTTGAGCGCGCCGAAGCGCCCCGGAGGCTGGACACCCACCAAAGTGGCCAGGCGTTTCATGCGCCGATGATGCCGGATGAGCTGGGCGATGTTCACGTCGGCCACCCCGTCCCCGTACGTGAAGCAGAACGGGCCGTCGTCCAGGTACGAGCGTATCCGCTTGAGCCGTCCGCCGGTGAAAGTGCCTTCTCCGGTGTCAACGACCGTGACGCGCCACGGTTCGGCGTGCCGTTCGTGCACTTCCATCCGATTGCCGGCCACGTCGAACGTCACGTCGCAGTTATGCAGGAAATAATTGGCGAAATACTCCTTGATCAGGTATCCCCTGTAACCGACGCAGATGACGAAGTCGTTGATCCCGTATGCCGAATAGATCTTGAGGATGTGCCAGAGAATCGGCCGGCCCCCGATCTCGACCATCGGCTTGGGCTTGAGATGAGTCTCCTCGCTCAGACGCGTGCCCAATCCGCCAGCAAGGATCACGGCCTTCATTGCGATGAAACTGCGGATTCGAGGCCGGGGACCGCTTCGGCCGTAAAGTGCGCGACCGCGGCCTCGGCGAATTCCGCGACCCGCCCGCTCCAGTTGCGCCGGATCTCCTCGATCCGGGCGGCCAGCGCCGCCCGCCCCCGCTCGAATTCCGCCGGATCGAACCGGAAATTCTTCATGCCGGCGTCCAACCGCGGAAGCGGGCCCAGGTCCGTCGCGTCGACCTCTTCGCGGGTGATCGGGTCGTAGCGCAGAAAGACGGGCATCGCCCCGCAAAGCACCGCCTCCGGATTGATCGCCGACACCGCGTCCCATGTGTAAAGGAAACGCGTCTGGCGCAGCAGCGCGGCCAGTTGCGTTTGGTTCGCCGGCCACTCCCGCGTTATCAGGACCGAACCCGCGATTGTCTTCACGGCGCCGTATTTGTCGCCCTTGCCGACGTAGGTAAGATCCAGCGTCCGCTCGCCGATCGGCCGGGTGCCGCGGGCATTGAAAGCGGGGTTGAACTCCACGTCATTCAGAATGAATTGAGCCTCGGGCCGGTATATCCGATGGAAGGCCAGCAGAAAATCCCGCGCGGAGAGGGCGATCTTCCTTCCGGTGACTTTGGCTTCGGCGTTAAGAAAGTAACGCACCACACGGGTCCCTCCCAAGGGATTGCTGGAAACGATCTCCGGATACACGACGATGCAGGTCTCGTCTGCGAAGCCATCCGCCGGCTTGAGCGGCGGCGTGCGGTACGCGGGATGGGTCGCCTCCGGTCCGAGATAGCCGAACCGCTGATTGCCGGCGGCGTCCACCGCCATGAACATGAGCCGGGCATCATGTCCCACCTCGTTCAGCGTGTGCGCGAGATGGTGGAGCGTCTTGATCCCGAAGGAGTTTCCGGCGAAGGGGGGGGTGACGACGATGAATTTGGCCATGGTTCTAGGCGTAGGCGGGACGGGCCTCCGGCGTTCCCGCCGGGACCGGTGATTTCGCGGGAGGCTCAAGCCGTCGAAGCTCCTTCAGGGCCTGGGCCGCCAGCCATCTCCGGCCGGAGTGATGGGCTGCGAAGCAGAACATCTTCAAGGCCGGAATGCTGTTCGGATTGTGGTCCAGAACCCGGGAGGTCACGGCGAGGGCTTCCTCATGGCGCTTCAGCCGGAGATACTGCTGGGCCAGTTCCAGCGTTTCGACGTAGAGGATCGTCCGGGGATGGAGCCGGTCCAGGAGCCGCGGAAGGTCCTCCGGCGAGAGAAACCGCCACATGTTGAAAAAGCCGTGAAAGCCGAACGGCAGTCCGTCGCCCCGGACGACGCCTCGCTCGAAGGCGAACCCATCGGCGATCGCTTCGTCGGCAAACCGGATCCCGTTCCGAGCCTCAAGGGCCGGACGGGCGGCGCGGCAGATGACATCGTCCTCGTTGTGGTCGCACTCCGCGAGGCCCAGAGCCTGAACGGCATCAACCAGCTTGCGGGACCGCAGGGAAAAGCCGCCGTTGCCCACATTGCGGCCGTCCTTGTGCCACCATTTGGCGCCTATGTAATCATACTCCAGGAATTCGGCCCTCCATCCGCCGGCGTTCACGACATAGCCGTCCCATTGCGCCACGAGAACGTGGCCGGTCGAGAAACAGTCGCCGAGGCGGGTCAGCATGAACCGGGAATACGCTTCGCGCGAAGCGAGGCGTGGAATTCGTTTGACCTCGATCCCGTCGTGGGGCTCGGACGGCGCCTCGTCGGTGACCAGGACCGCCCGGGCGAACCGGCACTGGAGCGAGCTGCGGCGCAACGCGATCAAGGCGGCGGCCGGGTTGATGCAGTCGACGCAAGCCAGTGTGACGGAGGGAAGTTCGAGCATCAGGCGGGGACCGGTGAAAGGTTGGCGCCGGACCGCCGGCGGGCGTCATCGGCCGGGGCGGTCGGATGTCCTCCAGCCTGGCCGGAAAACTGCCAATTCGAGCGAAGGACGGGGGTGAAACGGACATCAGAGCGCAGAACGAAGGTCTTTTCGTTTCCGAAGCCGAGTTGCTCGACCAGATTGGCGAAACAACTGTCGAGCAGCAGAAGGAATCGGGCGCGCTCCAGCACGAGCAGCCAGTCGAAGATCGAGTCGGTTTTTTCCTCGATCTCGATCACCTGGCAGCCCTGGAATCGCTGCGGAATAGCGGTCTCGAACCGGACATCCGAACCGCGGCGATGGACGACGATGTAATCCTCGGATCGCACGATCCGCTCATAAAACGCCTGCTCACGCCGGACGTCGCGCTTGAGGGACAGCCGCCACTTCTCGGCGAAGGGTACGCCCGCGACGGCGTACTTATACTCGTCGAACTTGAGGCTCTGGAACAGAGCCGGATTGTTCACGGGGCAGTTCGAAAGATAGCTGTACAAGGCGACGATCCGCTCGCAGGGAACGGCCTTGAGCCGGCGCAAAGGCTGCTGCACGAAACCATCGAGCGTCGGCTGGAATGGAAACGGGATGAAACGGACGTAATCGACCGCCGGCTGGAACGTCGGAAGGAACCGCTCGTCGATCGGCCAATGCACCTCGACCCCCCGGTCGTGGTACCATTTGGCGATCGGCAATGCGATGATGATGTCGCCGATTCCCCGCGATTGGATAAGGCCTAGTTTCTGAAGCATGAGGCGAAATCCTTTTCGGCCAAACGCTGCGCACAGGGAACCATGCAGTCGTTCATATCAATTTTAGTGCCAACCGATGGCCGTATGACACAACCATTTGATGGATTGAATATTAACAATATTATCCGGGTGCCGTGCTACCAAATCGTCGATCTCCCCCCATTTCCTCAGGCTCTGCGGCAGAAATTGCCGTGTCCGATCTCCTGGGCGATCACGCTTCCCACCGTCTCGCACCGGTTGAAATGCTCGTAGATTCTTCGGCGCGCGTCGGCCGGCGCCTTCAGAGCCCGATCGCACGCGCCGGCAAGCACCTTCAGGTCCCCGTGCGGATAGCGAAAAATCAGGCCCGCATCCTGGAGCGAATCCAGCCGGCCTCCCCCCACCGAGTCTTCGCTCACCGGGACCAAGCCCAGGCAGCCCGACCAGAAGGGGCGGTCGGTGTGGGTGGCCGCCATCGTCGGCGCGCCGAACATGCGTCCTTCCGGACACACGCCGACCTTGTACCGATTGAGGGACAGGCGGTCGCTCACGGCAAGCGAGTGGTCGCAGAGGGCGACGAACCGGTCTCGGAACCGGTCGCTGAGGAAATCGATCTGCCGCCGGCGGTGCGGGGTGAGGC
>JBOHXF010000110.1:0-2123 GCA_050737455.1 Opitutaceae bacterium
CCAGAATCTCGGTCGCCGCCGCGACTTCCTCCGCTTCCGGAGGCGCGGAGACGGCGCCGGCTTCGGCATCGCCGACCGCCTCCGCCGGGACGTCGCGGGACGCAAGTTCCTTCTCGAGCTCCTCCACGTAAATCTTGCTCACCGTGCTCGATACCGAGCGGGTGTCGGCCGCAACGTAGCCGCGCTCCTTTAGAAGGGCGAGCATGTCCTTGCCCTCCATGTTGAAACGTTTGGCCAGCTCGTGGATCCGGGTGCTCATGCGGTATCGTTCTCGCGTTCGCGCGGGCGTCAGGCGGACGCCGTCACCCGGGCGATGATCTCCTTGGCTTCCTCTTCGCCGAACCCGGCTCCGACCAGGTCCTCCGCGCCGACTCCCTCGAACGCCGCCGGCGAATTGACGCCCATGTCGACCAGCCGTCCGGCGATCGCGGCGTCCAGCTTGAAGGCCCGGACCAGCGAGGCGACGGCGTTGCCGCGGGGATCGTCCCCCGCCGCCTTGAATTCCTCGATGTCGAGCCGCCAGCCGATCAGGCGCGAGGTGAGGCGCGCGTTCTGGCCCTTGCGGCCGATCGCGACCGCGAGGTCGTCGGTCGCGACCTTGAGCAGGATGCGGCGGGTCTTGTCGTCCAGAATGATGTCCCGGGGAACCGCCGGCTTGAGCGCCTCGATGATCATCTCCCGGGGGTCGGCGTAATATTTGATGATGTCGATCTTCTCCCCGCTCAGTTCGCGGACGATCGTCTTGACCCGCGCGCCGCGCGCGCCGACGCAGGCGCCGACCGGGTCGACCTTGGAGTCGGAGCTCGTCACCGCGATCTTCGTCCGGTAGCCCGGCTCCCGCGCAAAGGCCTCGATCTTGACCGTGCCGTCGGCGATTTCGGTGACTTCAAGCTCGAACAGCCTCCGGACGAACCGGGCGCTGGCGCGGCTGAGGATGATCTCCGGACCGCGCGGGGTGTTCTCGATCTCCATCAGGAGCGAGCGGACGCGGTCCCCGGGCTGATACTCCTCGCCCGGCATCTGCTCCTTGGCCGGCATGACGGCCTCGGCCTTGCCCAGATCCACGTAAATGTCGCTGCGCTCGCGCCGACGGACCGTTCCGGTGACGATATTGCCCACCTGGTCCTTGAAATCGTCGTAGATGCGGTCCTTCTCGAACTGGCGCAGGCGCTGCATCACAGCCTGGCGGGCGGTCTGCGCGGCGATGCGGCCGAGCGAGGACGGGTCGATCTCGCGTTCGACCATCTCGCCGAGGAGGGCGTCCGGCTTGATCGCATGGGCCTTCTCGATGTGGATTTCCGTCCGGGGATTGCTGACCGAATCGACCACCTTGAGCAGCGCCCAAGCGTGAAGCTGCCCGTTGCGCGGGTTGATGTCGATCTTGAGCTCCTGGCCCGAATTCACGCCCTTTTGGGCCGCCGTCTTGAGCGCATTCGCGATCGTCGCGATCATGTCCTGGCGCGGAATACCCTTTTCCTTCTCCATGTACTCGAGGACGGAAAGAATTTCGCTGCTCATAAGGTGGAAACGGTGAAAGGAAAAAAAAAGCGGGCCGGAGGGCCCACTTCGTTCAAAGTGAGTTTTAGTGAGTCGGTCACGATATCCGTCGCCCCCCAAAGTTGTCAAGCCACCCGCCTTTCCCAGCGGAAAGACGGAGCCGCCCGCGGTGGATACGGTCGGCGGCGGACAGGCGAACCCGTCAGCCCGCCGGGGCATGGCTCGGCCGATCCGGAATTACCCTTCCGGGGCAGGCTCCGCAAGGCGGGGATGAGCGTCAAACCGGCCCGATTGAGCTACGGCCGCGGGCAACCGGAAGCGTCGGGCCCGGAGACGCTCAATGAGCTTCGCCAACGCCCCGTCAGGGTAATTCCGGATCGGCCGAGCCACGCCCCTCCCCACCGCGAGATTTTGTCGCCTGAAGCCGCCCGCGGTTCGAGAGGCGCCACACTCGAAGCACACCATGCTCGGGGTGCCTACATTCCGGGGGCACGCCACTGAGAGAGGGCATGAGCCGATTTGGGATCGGGCCCGGAAGGCGCCTCAGCGCAGCTCATTGAGTCGCTCCGGGCAGCGCGAAAGCGCCGCCGGTACGCGACTCAGATTGGGTTTGCGGAGCGTTCGCG
>JBOHXF010000111.1:0-4050 GCA_050737455.1 Opitutaceae bacterium
GGGATCCTGGGGGCCGGATTCATGCGGAAGCGCGAAGACGCTCGCGGAGGGTTTCCGGGTGGGCCGCCGCGCGGACCGCCTCGTCCGCAGCGACGATCCGGCGCCGGCACAGTTCCTCCAGCGACTGGTCCATCGCGATCATGCCGTGGCCGGCGCCCGTCGCGATTTCGTTGGCGAGCAGGGGCCAGCGCTGGCCTGGATCGGCGATGAGCCGGCGGACGCCGGGAGTCGCCAGGAGGAGCTCGAACGCGGCGGCCGGACGCCGGCCGGGGCCGCGCACGATCTGTTGGGCCAGGACGGCGACGAGGTTTTCCGCGAGCTGCGCGCGAATTTCCCCGGACTGCCCCGCGGGGAAGGCCCCGGCGACTCGCGCGACGGCCTCGGGCGCTGAGCCGCAGTGCAGCGTCGCCAGAACGAGGTGTCCGGTTTCCGCGGCGGCGATCGCCGCCGAAATCGTCTCCCGGTCGCGCATTTCCCCGAGAAGAATGACGTCGGGATCCACGCGCAGCGCCCCGCGGAGCGCCGCGGCGAAGCTGGGAAAATCCCGCCCGAGTTCGGTTTGGCGCACGACCCCGCGGCGATGGGCGTGGCGATATTCGATCGGGTCCTCCAGCGTGAGAATCACGGCCGCCCGTTCGCGGTTCAGGAGATCGACCGTCGCGGCAAGGGTTGTGGTCTTCCCGGCGCCGGTGGGCCCGGTCACGAGGATGAGTCCGCGGCGCGCGGCGAGCGCCTGTTCCCGGAAGGCCGCCGGCAGGCCGAGCTCTTCCAGCCGCGGGATGGACGCGGCCAGCCGGCGGAGCGTGAAGCAGCGCACCCCGCCGGCGCGGTACGCATGCAGCCGGAAGGTCTGCCCCGCGTGTTCGAAGGAAGCGTCGTGGTCGGCGGCATCTCCGATGCGGCGTCCCAAAACGGCGGCGGCGACCGCCTCGACGCGCTCTTCCGAGAGCGGTTCTCCGTCCAGGGGTCTCATGCGCCCCCCGACCCGCGCATAGACCCTCTCGCCACCCCGGAACTGCCAGTCGCTGGCCCCCGCCGCGATTCCCGCATCGATCTCGCCGAAACAGTTCGTCTCCACGCCGCCGATGATAGCACCTTCCTCATTTCATTTTCCCGGCCGGCGTCCGCACGAAACCGGCGGTCCGCCGGGGCGGGTCGGGAAAAGATCGGAGTTACCGTCAGGTCGCGGATGCGCCCCGTGAAGCGGACGTTCGGCCGTGCGGGCCTTGACCGAGCTCCCTCGGCGGCAGAAAGTTCGGGCCCATGAATCATCGGCTTCCGGTCATCGCGGCGGGGCTGCTCGGGGCCACCGGCACCGCGGCGGGGGCGCTTGGCGCCCATGCCCTGCGGCCGTTCCTCGTCCAGGCGGGGACCCTGCAGATCTGGCAAACGGGCGTGCATTATCATCTGGCGCACGCAATCGCGCTCCTCGGCCTCGGTGCCTGGATGCGCGCCGGGAAGTCCGAACCCAGCCGTCTCGTCGCCTGGACCGCTTGGTGCTGGATCGTCGGCGTGGCCCTCTTCTCGGGCTCCCTTTACCTCTTCGCGGCCGGCGCGCCTCCTTGGATATGGCCCATGACGCCGTTGGGCGGCATCGCCTTCATCGCGGGGTGGCTGTTCCTCGCGAGCGCGGCCTGGCCGCGCTCGGAAAGGCCGTGACGCCATGGCCGGCGATTTCCCGATCCCGGAGACCTTGCGCCTGATGCTCGAAGCCGTTCGCGGGGCCGGAGGGCGGCCTCGGCTCGTCGGCGGGGGTGTGCGCGACTGGCTGCTGGGCCTCCCGTCGAAGGACCTGGATGTCGAGGTCGGGGGGGTCGGTTTCGACCATCTGCAGCGGGTGTTGGCGCCCTTTGGCGCCACCGACGTGATCGGCCGCAGCTTCGGCGTCGTTAAGGTCCGCGACCGAGCCGCGAACGCCGAATACGATTTCAGCCTGCCGCGGCGCGAATCGAAAACGGGGCGGGGGCATCGCGGCTTCGCGGTCGAGCCCGATCCCGCCTTGAGCGACGCCGACGCGGCGGCCCGGCGTGATTTCACCCTCAACGCGATCGCCTACGATCCGTTCTCGGGGACCATCGTGGATCCCTTCCACGGCCGGGACGACCTGGCCGCGCGTGTCCTCCGTCACACGAGCGGGGCGTTCGCCGAAGATCCGCTTCGCGTGCTGCGGGCCTTTCAACTCGCCGGCCGCTTCGACTTCTCGCTTGCGCCGGAGACCGCGGCGCTCTGCCGCTCGATCGCCGGTTCGTTCCGGGAATTGCCGGTGGAACGCGTGTGGGGGGAGTGGGACAAGTGGGCGGTCAAATCGGTCAAGCCCTCCCGCGGGCTGGCCGCCCTGGAGGAAAGCGGATGGATCGCCCACTTTCCCGAGGTCGCGGCCATGCGGGGCGTGCCGCAGGAGCCGGAGTGGCATCCCGAAGGCGACGTCCTCACGCACACCGCGCACTGCCTCGACGCGCTGGTGGGCCAGGAAGACTGGCAGGCCGCCGGAGCCGGGCGGCGGCGACTCCTGATGTTCTCGGTGCTGGCGCACGATTTCGGCAAGCCGTCCACCACGCTTCAAGCTCCGCGACGAGGGGTGATCCGTTGGACCAGCTCCGGGCACGAAGCGGCGGGCGGGCCGCTGGCGGCGTCGTTCCTGCGCCGGATCGGTGCGCCGCTCGAGCTCGACGCCCCGGTGCGGGCGCTCGTGGTCCATCACCTCGCTCACCAGCACGGGGCGTCGTCGGGCTTCACCGACTCGCAGGTGCGCCGGCTCGCGCGCCGGCTCGCACCCGCCACCATCGACGATTTGGCCGCGGTGATGCGCGCGGACACTGAGGGGCGTCCGCCGCTGCACTCGCCGGACATGCTCGCGCTGATCGACCGCCTCGCGCAGCGGGCGCACGAGCTTGCGCTCCGCCGGGAGCCGCCGCAGCCGATCGTGAAGGGCCGCCATCTTGTAGCCATCGGCTGGCGCCCGGGACCGGGCTTCCGGCCGCTGCTCGACGAGGCGTTCGAAGCCCAGCTCGATGGGATGTTTTCGGACGAAGCGGGCGGGGTGGAGTGGCTTCACCGCCACCTCGGACTCGGGGACGCCGAAGGACCTTGAAGCGGCGGCTCCGAACCCTTCACGGCGAACTCGAAATCGTGGAACCGGCCCCGCGCCCATGACGAACCCGATCCGCGCCTTCCAATGGGATCTGGCCCGCCAGACCGAGCGGCTCGATTGGCTGATCGCGCAGTTGCCCCGCTACGCAGAATGGGGTTACCGGGAGGTTTATCTCCATTTGGAGAACGCCGTCGAATACCCGAGTTTTCCGGCGATCGCGCGCCGGGACGCCTATTCGGTCCGGCAAATGGCGCGGCTGGTTGCCGCCGCGGAGCGGTCCGGCATTGGCGTCGTCCCGATCGTGAACCTTCTGGGTCACACCCAATACCTCATCGACGTGCCGGAGCTGCGGGATCTCAACGAGTGCCGCGCGACGGACGGCTCGCCGCTCGCGGCTGGGCAAATCTGCCCTCTGCACCCCCGCACGCTCGAAGTGGCCGGCCGGTTGATCGGGGATGTCGCGCGGTACTGCACCGCCGGGAAAGTGCATGTCGGGCTCGACGAGTCCACCGCCTTGGGCCGGCATCCGCTTAGCCGGCACGAGATCGCGGAGGTCGGTTTGGCGGCTCATTTCGGAAAATATCTCCGGGCGTTGCACGGCCTCGCGAGCGAGCGCGGACTGCGGATGGGGTACTGGGCGGACTTCCTCGCGCTCCTGCCCGAAACTATTGAAGGGCTCCCCGCCGGAACCGCGGCGTACGACTGGTACTATTATCCGTTTCGCGGCAGGCCGGCGCTGGAGCTGCGCAATTTCGAGCCGTACGAGCTCGCGCCGCGACTGAAGGCCGGGGGCGTCGAGTATTGGGGCTGTCCGATGAGCGGCCCGTTCCGCCACGAACCGATGCCCACGTTCGGCGACCGGCTTGCGAACCAGCGCGACTGGTGGCGCCGCTGCCGGCGGGTCGGCGCCGACGGCTACCTCGTGACTTCCTGGGAAACCTCGCGCACCGGTGCCGAAC
>JBOHXF010000112.1:0-2347 GCA_050737455.1 Opitutaceae bacterium
CCCAGACCCAGCGCCACCAGCCGGTCGTACTGGAGCTTCGTCGCGGCCGAGAGCGGGAGATGGAGGCCGGCCTCCACCCCGAGCACCCAGGCGATGGTCGAATCCTTCGCGGCGTGAGCCGCCGAAAAGTAGCAGTCGTGCGCGCGGTTTTGCATGTCCTCGCCGTCCGTCTTGAGGACTTGCGAGGCGGCCCCCGTTTCCGCGAAGACTTCGCGCAGCGCGTTCAGGTCCAGGCCTAGGGCCGCGCCCAGACCAAGCCCCTCGGCGAGCGCCGCCGTGTTGATGTTCATCACCATGTTGACCAGCGCCTTCACCTGCGCGGCCTGTCCGGTCGGCCCGATGTAGCGCGCCGAGGAGCCAAGCAGGTCCAGCAGCGGCTTCAGGCGATCGAAGATCGGGCGCTCCCCTCCGCAAATGAGGTACAGCGTTCCGTTGCGCGCCTGCGGGATCGAGGACGCCATGCACGCCTCGAAGGAGGCGGCGCCGGAGCGTTTCGCGCGCCGCTCGATCTCGATATGGGTCTTCGGGGTGAGCGTGGCGCAGTTCACGAAGACCTTGCCCCGGGAGCCGCTGAGAAGGGAGTCTCCCGTCTCGGCGAACACCACAAGCTGGGCTGCGTCGTCCGTCACGACCGTGAAGATCACGTCGGCGGCCGCCGTCACTTCGGCAAGGGTGGCGGCCGCGCGCGCGCCGACTTCGCCGGCGAGTCGGGCCGCGACACCCGGCTGGGCGTCGTGGACGGCCGTGACGGCGACGCCGCAGTCCTTGAGCCGGCGGGCCATGTTGCCGCCCATGCGGCCCAACCCGACGAAACCGATTTTGTCCGTCGGCGCAGGCCGGTCCTTCATTTCTGGATGCTCTTCCATAAGCGGGCGATTTCCACGCGGAGCGCGACGGCGTCCGACCACGAGGACGGCAGGCCGGTGATGTTGTACCCCGACCCGTCAGGTCCGAGCGGCCCCATCTCGGGGCAGACGAACAGGGTCTTGTTCCGGTTCGACGGCGCCGAGTTCCAGAGCTCCAGAAGAGCCCGGGCGAAGATCAGGTAGGATTTCGCCTCGGGTGTGAGCCGGCCCCGGTGCAGGACAGGGACCTGGCAGTGGTGTCCGTTGAACGGGCGCAGGTGCGCCTGCTCGGAATTGCGCACCAGCTCGGGATGGTCGAGCAGCCGCTCGGCATAATGAGCCGGCGCGAGGTGCTTCACCACCGCGAAATGCGAGAAGTCGAAATTGAACTTGATCGGCTCCCCCGCCGCCCTCCGGTAGCGCTCCGCGATCTCATAGGTTTTCTCCGGGGTCTCGGTGCAGGTGTCCCGGTGGGCTTCGAGCGAGAGAGTCACCCCTCCGATCCGCTCGCCTTCGCGCACCATCCGCCGCCAGTGCTTCGCGGCGGTGGCCGGCGGCGTGTCGTGATCGTCCAGTTGGACGTTGATGTGCGCCGCGCCCGCCTCCTTCTGCTCCCGGATGAGTTTGGGAAATTCCGCCGGATCGCTGGTCGAGATGAAGCCCAGCAGGTGCCGCAGGCCGTGCTTGCCGGCCAGGCGGCGGTGTTCCGGCGTGAGCCGGGTCGTGATGCCGTCGAAGCCCGCGGCAGCGACCGCCCGGATTTTCCGTTCGAGGGTCCATTCGCGCGTCGGAGCAGGATGCCCGAGAAGCGTCCACAGATTGGCGATATGAGCGATTTGGGGCATAAGGGGCGGGCTCTACTAGCAGGCCGGCTTGGGATCCGCGGTGTTCGACACGAGGGGCCGGGCCCAGAACCCGACGCTCAGGATCCAGCCGAAGGTCAGGTACAGCAGGAGCATTCCGCCGCGCAAGCCGAAATGATCCCCGAGGCGGCCGATGATCGCCGGCACGAATGCGCCCCCGATGATCGCCGTGCACAGGATTCCGGCGACGACGCCGTGGCCTGTCGCCACCGAGTTCATCCCCAGGGAGAATACGACCGGCCACATCACCGAAGCGAAAAGCCCGATGCACGGAAAGGCGACGATCGACCAGCCCTTGGACCCGAACAGGGCTATGCTCAACGTGACGAGGGCGAGAACGCTGGTGGCGACCAGCACGCGGCGGCCGTCGAACCATTTAAGCAGCGGCAGTCCGAGGAGGCAGCCCACCGTCATCAGGCCCCAGAATCCGGCGACGGCATGCGCCCCGCCGACTCGCGGGTTCACCCCGTGGTACACCCGCAGAAATTCCGATATCCAGTTCGAGGTCCCCTGCTCGCACCCGACATAGGCGAAAATGCTGACGAAATACAGCAGCACGGTCGGGTTGCGCGCCATTCGCCAGCTTTCGGCGACCCCCGCGGCCTCCTCGGGGGGCTTGTCGGGAAACCGGAGGAGCTG
>JBOHXF010000113.1:0-2934 GCA_050737455.1 Opitutaceae bacterium
TCGCCTATTTCGACAGCCGCGGCCTCACCCACAAGCCCAAGCTCTTGGCCGTCACCGGCGTTGGCCACAAGGCCGGCGTCACAACCACCGCCGCCGGCCTTGCCCGCAGCCTGTCCGAAACCGGCGACGGCAACGTACTCCTCGTCGACATGACGCGAACCCAGGGCTCCGCCCAGCAATTTCTCCAGGGCAAGGCCGTCTGCGGCATCGATCAACTGCTGGACACCCGCAAGGACGCCCAGGTCCAGGATAACCTTTACGTCGTCGGCACCCAGCCGAACAATGAGCAACTCACCCGCATCCTTCCCGCGCGCTTCAACCAGCTCATTCCCAAGCTCAAGGCCAGCGACTTCGACTACATCATCTTCGACATGCCCGCGGTCAGCCAGATCAGCATCACCCCCCGCCTCGCCCAATTCATGGACATGGTCCTCCTCGTAGTCGAATCCGAGAAAACCGATCGGGACATCGCCAAGCAGGCGGCGGCCCTGCTCGCCGAATCCCGGGCTCCCGTGGGGGCGATCCTCAACAAAAATCGCGAATACGGTCCGTCGCGCGCGCATCAGGAATTCCTCGGCGGCGTCTGACGCCGGCTGAATCACCGGCTCTTCCGATGCTTCGGCGCCGCCTGTATTACGCCCTCAAACCCTATTTGCCCTGGCGGATCCGCGCCGGCATGCGCCGCGTCGTCGCCCGCCGCAAACGGGAAGCCTCGCAGGCCGTCTGGCCCATTCATCATGCCGCCGCCCGGCCGCCGATGGGTTGGCCCGGCTGGCCGGACGGGAAAAAATTCGCTTTTGTCCTCACCCATGATGTCGAAGGTCCCGTCGGCTTGGCCAAGTGCCGGCGATTGGCCGAGGTCGAAAGCTCCCTCGGCTTCCGTTCCGCCTTCAACCTCATCCCGGAAGGGCCATACCCCGTGCCCGAGGACCTGCGCGGCTGGCTCGGGGACCGGGGATTCGAGATCGGCGTCCACGATCTGCACCACGACGGCGAGCTTTACCAGTCCCGCAAGGCCTTCCGCAAGAGCGCTCAGAGCATCAACCATCACCTCAAGGACTGGGGCGCGACAGGATTTCGCTCCGGCTTCATGTTTCATGCGCTCGACTGGCTCCACGACCTGGACATCGAATACGACTGCTCCTCGTTCGACACCGATCCTTTCGAGCCGCAGCCGGACGCGGCCGGCACCATTTTCCCCTTCTGGGTTCCGCCAGCGAAGGACCAGCCCGGCCGGGGCTACGTCGAACTTCCTTATACTCTGCCGCAGGACTCGACCCTGTTCCTCATTCTTCGCGAAAAGTCGCCCGAGATCTGGCTGAACAAGCTCGACTGGGTCGCGCAGCAGGGCGGGATGGCGCTGGTCAACGTCCATCCCGATTACATCCGCTTTCCCGGCGAGGCGCCGAGCACGCGCACCTTTCCCCTCGAGCATTACATCCGACTGCTCAAGCATGTTCGGGATAACCACGCCGGCACGTACTGGCAGCCGCTCCCACAGCAGGTGGCCCGGCACGTGGCGGCTCGCCGCCCCCAGCATGCGGTCCGGCCGGCCCGCCGGGTCTGCCTGATCACCTATTCGTTCTATGAGCGGGATACGCGCGTTCTGCGCTACGGAGAGGCGCTCGCGCAGCGCGGCGACGAGGTCGAGGTGCTTTCGCTGCGCAGCTCGCCGAAGCTTCCGCGGGAAGAGATCGTCAAAGGATGCCGCGTCGTCCGGCTTCAACCTCGGACGATCAACGAAAAGTCCCCGGCTGCGTTTCTGTTCCGGCTCATCCGGTTTCTCTGGCAGACCTCGCGCTGGGTCTCGCGCAATCACTCCCGGCGCCCGTTCGATCTCGTCCACGTCCATAACATCCCGGACTTTCTCGTGTTCGCCGGATGGAGGCCGAAGCTCGGCGGCGCCAAGATCATCCTGGATATCCACGATATCGTTCCGGAACTCTTCGCCAGCAAGTTCGGCGTCGGCCCGGGTTCGCCCACCATTCGGCTCCTGCGCCTCATGGAACACTGCTCCGCCGCGTTCGCCGACCACGTGATCCTCGCCAACCATCTGTGGGTCGACCTGTACACCCGGCGCTCCGCTCCGCCGGAAAAAGTCACCGTGCTGATCAACTACGTCGACCGGCACATCTTTTATCCGCGCCCGCGGACCCGGACGGACGACCGCAAGATCGCGATCTTTCCCGGCAGCCTCCAGTGGCACCAAGGGCTCGATGTGGCCGTCCGGGCGTTCCCGAAAGTCGTCGAGGAAATCCCCCAGGCGGAACTCCACATTTACGGCGAGGGCCAGGTCAAAAGCGACCTGATCGCTCTCTCCGCCAAGCTCGGCCTGAACGGCCACGTCAAATTCTTCGGCTTCGTCCCGAGCACCGAGATCGCCTCCGTCATGGCCGAGGCCGATCTCGGCGTCGTGCCGAAGCGGGCCGATTCCTTCGGCAACGAGGCGTTCAGCACCAAGATACTGGAATTCATGTCGCTCGGCGTTCCCGTCGTCGCCTCGAGCACCCGGATCGACCGGTTTTATTTCGACGACACGGTGGTGCGTTTCTTCGCGTCCGGCAATCCCGACGCGCTGGCCGAGAGAATTGTGGAGTCGCTGCGTTATCCGGATAAGAGCCGGCAGATGGCCCGACGGGCCGCGGAAGTCGCCAACCAGAATAGTTGGGAGAAGCGCCAGGCTGACTATTTAGGATTGGTCGATCGATTGATAGCGTCGCAGCCCGAGGCACGGTGATGGATCAGACCACCAAGCTCGACCGCCCGCTGCGGGTACTGTACAGTTTCCCATGGAAGCTGGGAGCCGCGAGAATTTGCATGACTGCGTGGCGCCAGGTGCAAAGCATCGCCGCCGCCGGTGCCCAGGTCACCGTTTCAACATCCTGCGTGAGCCGAAGTGTGGCTCCCGGAATCGTGGTTAGGACGACATTGGCC
>JBOHXF010000114.1:0-7936 GCA_050737455.1 Opitutaceae bacterium
CTCTCGCCGGTCAAAGCCTTGCGCTTCGGCTCATTACCAAGCACTTATGATCGGTAGTTTTCACCCTGTGGGACGTCAATGAATCGGCGCCAAGACGCGCGCTCCGCGCGGAGAGGGGCGCGAATTCCGGCGAAGGCGGCTCGTTTCATCCGCTCCTGCGGGATCCGATATTCATAATCAGTTGGAGATAAATATCTAATTGCTCAAGTGCCCGGCCTTCGGAATAAACATCGAGGTCGAATGTTCTATTCTTCGTATCGATCAATCCACCCTGGCAGATTACCTCATATGAATAACTCGTATCGCCTTCTCGTGACCGCCGCAGCAATGGCCGGTCTCTATTCCGGCGCCCTGGCCGTCCGTGCCGACGCGCAGAGCGGCTCGTCTTCGGCCTCGCCGTCAGCCACTCTCCTGGCCGGATCGACGCTACTGTCGAATGCGGTCGCCGACAGTGGTTCGTCGGACAAGCACTCGTGCAAGGGGAAAAACTCGTGCAAAGGCAAAGGCGGCTGCAGTTCCGGAGACAACGGTTGCGCCGGGCAGAATTCCTGCAAGGGCAAAGGCGGCTGCAATACCGGATAAGCCCGGCGCAAGCGGCCGGCGGCGGCGGGTCGCCGCCGGCCGAGCCTTGGATTTCCAACATGCCCGCCAATCCGTTCAATGCCTTTACCGAATATGGGATCGGGATAGGCCTTCGCGTCCCGCATTACGCCCACATCCTGGAAAAGAAGCCGGTCGTCGACTGGTTCGAGATCATCTCCGAGAACTTCATGGTCGAAGGCGGCCGGCCGCTGCAGGTTTTGGATCAGATCCTGGAGCAGTACCGCGTCGTGCAGCATGGGGTGTCGATGTATTTCGGATCGGCCGACAAGCCGGACCGCGCGCACCTGCGGCGGCTCAAGAATCTGGTCAAGCGCACGCACACGCCCTGGCTGTCCGACCACCTTTGCTGGGGCAGCGTGGACGGCACGTACACGCACGACCTCATGCCGATGCCCTACACGTTCGCGGCCGCGAAGCGCACGGCGGAGAAGATCCGGCAGATCCGCGATTATCTCGAGGTGCCGATCTGCGTCGAGAACGTCAGCAGCTACGCGGAATTTCACCTCTCCGAGATGACCGAATGGGAGTTCCTGACCGAGGTGGTGGAACGTGCCGACTGCGGCATCCTGCTCGATGTGAACAATATTTACGTATCCTCCCGCAATCACGGCTTCGACCCCTATGATTACGTGAACGGCGTTCCGCCGGAGCGTGTGGGGCAGATGCACGTCGCCGGACACACGAAGTTCGAGAAGTACATCCTCGACACCCACGATCATCCGGTGCTGGACCCCGTATGGAAGCTGTACGCGCACGCCACCCGGCGCTGCGGCGTGACGGCGACCCTGCTCGAATGGGATGACAAGATTCCGTCCTTCGAGGAAGTTCACGACGAGGCCTTGAAGGCGAACGCATTCATCGAGGGCGCGAGCCAGGCCGCCAAATGACCGCGCGGGCGAACGACGGACTGCGGTCTCCGCCGAGGCATGCCCCGCGTGCGCTGCGCTCGACCGACGACCTGCGGCGGCTCCAGCGGTTGATGACCCACGCGGTGATCCGTCCGCTGGGGCCGGCCGATACGGTGCCGGAGCGTTGGACGGACGGGCGGACAACCGCCGAGGTCGCCGAGGAATTCATCAAGCCGAACGACCGGCTGACCTCCGTCGAACGGCTGCACATCTACCAGCGCATGTATTGGTACCGGCTGATCGGCTCCGCCGCGGACGACTGCCCAGGCTTGCGGGCCATCCTGGGAGAAGACCGGTTCGACGCTTTGATCCGGGCCTATTTGGCGCGGTATCCCTCGCGCTCGTTCACCCTCCGCGACCTGTGCTCCCGCCTGGCCCGTTTCATCGAAGAGGCGCCGCGTTGGACCGTTCCGCGCACCGCGCTCGCCCGCGCGATCGCGCGCTTCGAGTGGGCCCAGACCGTCGCGTTCGACGGGGCGGCTCACCCGCCCATCTCCGCCCGATCGATCCAGAGGACACCGCCGGAGCGGCTTCGGCTGGGCCTTCAGCCGTACCTGACCCTGCTCGATGTTCCCTACGCGGTCGATGACTACGTGCGCACGGTCCGTCGGCGCGCGGCCTCGCGGGCGGACGCAAGCAACACCATGGGCGGTCCCGGCCGTCGCCGGAGGGCGCGGACCGTGGCGATCCCGCGCCGCCGCCGGACCTGGCTCGTGGTGCACCGGATGGACAACCAGATTTATTATCGGCGGATCGACCGGGCCCAATACCTCGTGCTGGCCGCGCTGGAGGCCGGGCGGCCGGTGGCGGCCGCAGTGGCCGAGGCGGGACGATCCGTCCGGCCGGAGGAAATCGGGGAGTGGTTCTCCCTGTGGGTTCGGCTGGGCTGGATTTGCCGGCACACGAAGTCCGCCCGACTTTCATGAGCCCGTCCTCCTCAACCTCAACGCTGGCCCGGCCATGCGCCGCATTCGCCCGCGCCGCCAGCTGGCTTCAGTCTCCGGTCCTTCTGTTCGTGCGGGTGTATTGGGGCTGGCAGTTCTTTCTCACGGGGAAGGGCAAGTTGTCCGACTTGAGCCGTCCCGAGGCGTTTTTCGCTCAGCTCCACCTGCCGGCGCCGCACCTCACCGCGATTGTCGTCTCGGTGACCGAATGCGTGGGCGGCCTCCTGCTCGCGATCGGCTTCGGCACCCGGATCCTCGCGTTGATCTTCACTGTGGAGATGCTGGTGGCGTTCCAGACGGCCGACGCCGATTCGTTCCGGGCGATCGTCTCCGATCCCGACAAGTTCACAGGAGCCACGCCGTTCCTGTTCCTCTATGCCGCGGTGATCCTGCTGGCGTTCGGGCCGGGCCGGCTGGCGGTCGACGCGCTGCTGGGGCGCGGGCGCGCCTCGTGAAAGCTTCGGTTTAGGTCAAGCCCCGGGTCGGAGCCGGTGAGCCGGAGAGGGCTTCCGTGAGTTCGACGTAAGCGTATGCGGCCGCACCGAAGAACAGCGGGACGGTGACCAGCGCGCCCACGAGAAGCGCGAACAATCCGGCGACCACGAGTACGAGCCCGATGATCAGCAGTAGGAACATGGCCCACCAGTTGCCCCAAATCGCCCGGCGGCTGATTTCCATGCCGCGCCAGAAGCCCACCCTATGGTCCACGATCGCCGCCGGCGTCAGGAAATAGGCAACGAGGAAATACACGCCGGGAACGACGAAGCAGATGAAGCCGAACGCTTCGAGGCACTGGACGGCGATGCCGGCCAGGACCAGGGACGGGTAGACGCCGCTGAAGCCGGAGAACAGATCGGCCATCGAGGCCGCCTCGCCGCGGGCTCGCTTCACGAAATGATAGAAATAGCCGGCGACAAGCGGCTGCAGGAAGAGCACGTCGACGACCATGCTGGCGTGGAAGATCGACGAATGGTAATAGGCGAGGCTGAATGGGCTTATGGCGGCGGTATGCGGCACCAGGAGCTGCAGGACCGAGGACGTCGCGAACCACAGTGCGCCGAGGACGAGCGTGATGCCCACGGTCGGCCCAAGGTTTTCCCGGAACAGCGTCCAGCTCCGCGCGAAGCACTCAAAGGTATCGAGCCGGACCGAACGCGGGCCGGACGGCGAGGGAACCGCCCCGTCGGCCCGGACCTCGAGCGCGGGCGGTTCGGTAAACGCCCTCTGAGGGCCGAATTCCGGAATATCGCCCAGCCGCGTCCAACCTTCGGCGCCGGCCGGCCGCGCCAGCGTGTCGAGGTTAGCCCGGCCGGCGGCGAGCCATTTTCGGATCTGGTCCGCGGTGGCCGGGCCGTACTCCTTGCCGTCACCGCCGATGATGAGATACATGGCCGGCAACGACAGCAGAAATCCCCGCTCGCTTCAAGGGCGGGGCGGATCGCCCATCGCCCGTGCCAGGGCCTGGCGGGCAAGCGCTCCGTCGTAACGGGCCTGAAGGCGCGAGAGCCGCGCGCTGCGATCGGCGCTCTCGGCGTCGAGCAGCTCGAAATTCGTGATGACGCCGTTGGCGTACCGGGTCCGGGCGAGCGCGAGGGCCTCGTCCGCCTGCGCGACCACAAGATCGGCGCTGCCGAGGCGGGCCCGGGCCGCCCGCAAGTCGGCGATCGCGTCGGACACGTCCGTCGCGATCGTCCGATCAAGCTCGAGCACGCGGTCCCGGGCGGAGCGCAGGTCCGCCCGGGCTTCGCGCCGGTCGCCCGCGATCCGCCGGCCGGTGAAAAGGGGGACCGAGACGCCGACACCACCGGTGAAGTAGCCCCGGTTGGCGTAAAGGGCAGGCAGTTGGCCGTTCTCGACGCCGCCTTCCGCCAAGGCTGAGAGCGTCGGCCGGTCCTCGCGGCGAGCCGCTTCGAGCCGAAGGTCGGCCGTGTGGGTGCCATCGATGGCGAGCTTCCGTTCCGGCCGGTTCTCCAGGCCCGCGGCGATGCTTTCGGACAGGCTTGGCAGGGGGCCATCGGGGGGAAAATCGCCGACCACATCGAGCGGGGCATCCGGCTCGGCGCCGAGGAGCTGGCGAAGCAGCGCTTCCTGCTTGTCGAGCGAAGCCACGGTGTCGCTCCGGCGATTGCGCGCCTCGGCGAGGCGCACCTGGGTCGTCAGGACGTCGAACTTGGTCGCCGTGCCTCCTGTGTATTTGCGGTCCGAAATGCGCAGCGCCTCGTCGAGCGCGCGGATTTCCTCGTCGGCGACGCCGACCGACCGCTGCAGGACCAGGACGCTGTAGAACGATTGGATCGTCTCGTAGCCCAATTGCTGGCGAACCGACTCCAAGGCGTCCTCCGCGGAGATCCTTCCGGCACGCGCCTCGGCGACCAGGGCGTCCGTGTGGCCGAAGTCCGTCAGGAGCTGGCGGACGGTGACTCCGCCGTCGTAGAGGTTCTGGATCGTCGTATAGAACACCGTGCTCCCAAAGGCGATGGCGGGCCGCAGCGTCGTGTAGGTGTATTGGCCGCCGAGCGAGACCTGGGGAAGCCGGGCCGAGCCGGCCTGGACGGCGCGCGCGCCGGCGGCGTCGACTGCGGCCTGAGCCGCGTCCAGCGTCGGATAACGCGCCAACACCGTGGCGATGGCGCTCCTTAACGTCAGGGGCGCGGCCGGGTTGGGAGCGGGATCGGCGAGGGCGATTCCGGCGCCAAGGAGAATGCACGCAAGGAGACGGGTGGCTGCTTTCATGAAATTATGGGATTGAAATCAGTGGGAATCTGCGGCCGCGGCCGCGGCCGTGGCGGAAGCCCGTCCGGGCCTGCCCGCGATCAGGATCAACGGTAGGCTTATGATCGCGATCGCGGCCACCAGCCTGTAGGCGTCGAGGTAGCTGAGCAGGTTCGCCTGGCGGACGATCGTGGCTTCCAGGACCGCGAGGGCCCGGTGCGCGGCCTCCCAGGGCGAGTAGCCGTGTGCCACCAGGGATCCGGCGATCCCGTGGAGGCGCCGCTGCGTCGCGGGATCGCCCAAGTTCAGCCGGCTTATGAGATCGAGCCGGTGGTTTGCCACGCGGTCGTCCAGGAACGTGTTGATGAAGGCGATGCCGAAGGAGCCTCCGAGCTGGCGCATCATGTTGTTCAAGGCGACGCCCTGCGGGATGTCCCGGGTTTTCAACCCGGAGACTGCGAGCTGGGTAAGCGGCACCGTCATGAAGCACAGGCCGACGGCGCGGAGGATGATGGGCCAGAAGAAATCGCCGGGCCCCGCATCGAGGTTCAATCGACCCAACTGCCAGGCGAATATCGCGACGATCGAGAATCCGCCAACGATCAGGATTTGCGGCGGCAGGCCTTTCATCAACGCGCGGCCGACCAGCGGCAGGAGCATGACGGCGATGGCCGCCCCGGGCAGGAACAGCATGCCGGTCTGCATCGCGCTGAAGCCGAGCAGCCGCTGTGCGAACAGCGGCACGATGAACACGGTGGCGAACAGGGCGAAGCCGAGCACGAAGGTCAAGGTGGCGGCAGTGGCGAGCGGGCGGCTCTTCAGGACCCGCAGATCCACCACCGGATGCTTCGTCCGCGTCTCCCAGACAATGAACGAAATCAGGCTGACCGCAGCCACGACGGCGAGGGTCACAATGAATTTCGAGGAAAGCCAGTCGTCGTGTTCGCCGCGCTCCAGCACCGTTTGCAAGGCCCCGAGCCCCGTGACCAGCAGGCCGATCCCGGCCCAGTCGATGTGCTCGGCCGACCGGGCGTGGACCGGTTCCCGGACGTAGACATACGACAGCGCCGCGGCAACGAGCCCGATGGGGACGTTGATGTAGAAGATCCACGGCCACGAATAGTTATCGATGATCCACCCGCCGACGGTCGGCCCGATGGTCGGTCCGATGAACACTCCAACGCTGAAAAGCGCGGCGGCGAGGCCCCGCTGCTCCAGCGAAAAGGCCTCGAAGAGAATCGACTGCGAGGTGGACAGCAGCGCGCCACCGCCGATGCCCTGGATGAACCGAAAGGCGACCAGGACCCAGATGCTCCGCGCCTGGCCGCACGCGATGGAGGCCGCCGTGAACAGGAGGATCGACCCGATGTAGTAGTTGCGCCGGCCGAACCGGGCCGCGAGGAAGCTCGTCATCGGAATGATGATGACGTTCGCGATGGCGTAGGAGGTCACCACCCAGGCCACGTCCTCCAGTGTCGCGCCCAGGTTGCCGCTCATGTCGGACAGCGCGACGTTCACGATGGACGTGTCGATGAGCTCGATGACCGCCGCGGCGATCACCGTGACCGTGATGATGAACTTGCGAAAGCCGACTTCGGCCATGGGAGCGAGGCTCTCCGCCGGGTCAGCCGCCGACTTGGACGGCGGCGTCGACGCTCATGCCCTGCCGGAGGACCCGGCCGCCCGGAGGCGGGCCGTCGAGGACGATCTTGACCGGAACACGCTGCGTGACCTTCACGAAATTGCCCGAAGCGTTGTCCGGGGGAAGCAGGGCGAAGCGCGCCCCCGTGGCCCCCGCGATCGAATCGACCCGGCCGCGGAAGGCCACGCCCGGATAGGCGTCGACCGTGAAATCCACCGGCTCGCCGGCCCGCATGCCGGCGAGCTGCGTCTCCTTGAAATTGGCGACGACCCACGCGTCGCGGTCTTCCGAGATCGACAGGAGGGTCTGCCCCGCCTGCACGAATTCCCCCGGTTCGACCGTCTTGCCGGACACGACGCCGGCGATGGGCGCGGTCACGGTCGCATAGGAACGCCGGAGCCGGGCATAGGTCAGCTCAGATTCCCGCGACCTGAGCTCCGCCTCGGCCGAAGCGATGCCGGCCTCGAGGATGCCTTGTTCCGAGCGGGCGGCGTCGATCTTTCGGTCGGCGGCGACGTGCTGGGCGCGGGCGATGTCCGCGGCGGCGCGGCTGTCTGTCCATTCCTGGTCGCTGATGGCTTTGCTGCGGTAGAGAGCGACATCGCGGCGCAGATCGGCTGCAGCCTTGGCGTCTTTGACGCCGGCGACCGCCGCGTTCGCCTCAGCCACTTCCAGGTCCGAGCGGGCATTGACGAGCCCGGCATTCGCGCGGACGAGCGCCGCCTGGGCCCCCTGGACGACCGCCTCCGCGTTGGCGACCTTCAGATCGAGTTCGCGGCCGTCCAACTCCACGAGCGGCTGCCCCGCCTTCACCCGCTGATTGTCGCTGACGAGAATCCGGCTCACATAGCCCGAAACCCGGGGCAGCACCGGGCTGATGTCGCCGGCGATCTCCGCGTCATCGGTCTCCTCATGCGAGAGTGCATACCCGACTCGTCGCGCTCCACCATAGCAGACGGCAACGGCGAGGACAGCCGCGAGAGCCAGGAGAAGAACCTTGCGCCCGCCCAGCCTGACGAGCCGCCCCGTCTGTGCTTGCGGAGGGAAAACTGGGGTTGAGAGGGTTGGCGCGGAGAGCTTGCTCATGAAGGTTTATAGTTAGGATCACGATAGTAAGGACACTAACC
>JBOHXF010000115.1:0-16704 GCA_050737455.1 Opitutaceae bacterium
GCCCGGAATGTGGCGAGATCACGCACGGCCCCGAGCGCCATCAACTGGCTGGCGAGGTTGCCCACCGCCGCTCCTTCCAGCGCGAAAGAGACGACCGGCACGCCGGCCGCATCCGCCGAGGCCTGGCAGAGCAGCCGGTTTTTCGAGCCGCCGCCGACGACGAGGATGCGCTCGAACGGGCGGCCGGAAAGTCGCTCGAAGGTGCGGACGGCATCGGCGTGGCCCCGCCCCAGCGAGTCGCAGATCAGGCGGACGTAGCCGAAGAGATCGCGAGGCGGCCGAGCGCCGCGCTGCTTGAGCTGCGCGTCGATCGCCTCACGCATCTTGGCCGGGCTGAACAATGAGGCGTCGGTCACATCGAGCAACGTCTCCGGTGCGCGCGCCGCCGCCGCGGCCGCTATCAACGCGCGCCAATCGGCAGCTCCCTTCGGGCGGGTGCGGAAGGCCGGCAGCACCTGCTCGATCAGCCAAAGGCCGACACAGGACCGCAGAGGACGATAGCGGCCATCGCCCATCCGCTCGTTGGAAATGCGGGCCTCCTTCGCCTTCGAGCCGAGCAGCGGCGAGTCGCTCTCGAAGCCCAGCAACGACCAGGTGCCCGTGCTGAGGTAAAGGTCGGAGCCATCGGGAGCCGCCGGCATGGCGGCGAAGGCGCAGGCCGTGTCGTGGCCCGGGACCAGCGTGGACAGCACCCCTTGCAGCTCCGGCAGACCGGTGACCGGCCCGAGCGTTTGCGGAGAACGGGCAGGCGGCGTGAACCAGCGCGCGGGAACGCCAAAAAACTCCAGCGCCCCGGCCGACCAGCCCGCGCCGTGGACATCGAGCAACTGCGAATGGCTGGCGATCGACAGCTCGTTCTCCATTCGTCCGGAGAGCAGAAAATTGAAATAATCCGAGAGGAAAAGGCACCGCTCGGCCACCTGGGCCATCCCCGGGCAGGAGGTCAGCGTATCCTGCAACTGGAGGCTGGAATTATACGGGTAGTTCGGCAGGCCGGTCAGCGCGTAAATCCTGTCGAAGCCCTTCCGCGCCAGCCGGGCCGAGGCCTGCGCCGTGCGGTGGTCGCGATAAGCATGGACGGGGAAAACCAGCCGGCCGCGCCGGTTGACGAGCGCATGATCGACCGCCCAGGTATCGACGCCGACGGAGGCGAGCCGCGGAAAACGCCGGCGCGCCGCGATCAATCCCGTGCGGACCTCGCTCCACAGATAAGGCAGGTCCCAATACTCATGCGCCCCCAGCGACCGAAACTGGTTCGGGAAGCGATGGACCTCCGTCAAGTCCAGCCTCTGATCGGCCCAGGTGCCGACCAGGACCCGGCCGCTGGTGGCGCCGAGGTCAACCGCGGCGCAATGAAGGGGTTTGCTCATCGGGGAAACACACCGGCCGCGATCGCGATATGAAGTTTGATGATGTCAGTCCGGTCTTGACGGACTCACCTTATCCCGGAGCGGCCGTCTGGAAATCGACAATCTGACCCGTGGCATGCATGATTTGGCGCAGACTTTCAGCGCAGGAAAGCCTCGTGCAGGCCTCCATCGACGGCGATGACCTGTCCGGTCGTCTTCGACAATCGCTCAGACACCAGAAGGAGGTAAGCTTCCGCCTGGTCGGCGGGTGTGATGGGCGATTTCGTCAAGGTGCGATCGGCATAAAATCCAGCGAGCTTTTGCACAAGCGACTCCGTCGTCTCTTCCTCGGTGTAGGCGATGCGGTACTTTGCGAGCGAACCGATCACGCGATCGCGCGGAAACATCGCCGAACCTTGAACGACCGTCGCAGGCGCGACCGCGTTGACCCGCACGAGAGGGGCCAGCTCGACCGCGAGTTCGCGCACGAGGTGGTTGGCGGCCGCCTTCGTCGTATCGTAGGCCACCGAGCCTTTTTTAGCGACCACCGCGTTGGCGGAGGTGGTCAGGACGAGACTGCCCCGCAGCCCTTGTTCCCGCCAGGTCTTGAAAGCCTCGTCGCCGACCAGGTAGCTCCCGGTGACATTGATCGAAAAGCTGACGGCCCACTGCTCGTCGGGGATGTGCCCGGTCGTGTCGCTCGGCACAAAAATGCCGGCCGTGACCACGATCGAATCGAAACCTCCGTAGCTCAGCGCCACATCGTCCAGCATCCGACGGATCGCCGCGCGGTTGGTGATATCGGCGCCGAGACCGATCGCCGGACCGCATCCCGAAAGCCCCGTGCCGGCCACGCCGATGCCCTGACCAAACTTGTCGGTGATTTCGGTCGCGGTCGCCTGGGCTGCGGACTCGTTGCGATCGACGCAAACCAGATGGGCGCCCTCCCGGGCGAGCCGGTGGGCGGTTTCCTTGCCGATGCCCGAGCCCGCTCCGATCACGACGACGACCTGGCGAGCGAGTTCCTTTTCCGCCGGCGCGCGCCTCAGCTTTGCTTCCTCCAATTGCCAGTATTCAATATCAAAAGCCTCCTTCTGCGGCAGCGAGACGTAACGATCGATTGCCTCCGCGCCGCGCATCACTTCCATCGCTCCGTTGTAGAATTCGGCCGTGACACGGGATTCGGACTTGTCCTTGCCCCAGGCGACCATGCCCAAACCCGGGATCAGCACGACCGTGGGATTCGGATCGCGCATCGCCGGCGAGTCCTCCCGCCGGCATCGGCGATAATACGCCGCATAGTCCTCGCGGTACCGGGCTAGAGCGTCGGCCAGCTTCGTCTTGAGAGTGGTTGCCGTCCCGGTCTGCGGATTCCAGTCCACATACAGAGGTTTGATCTTCGTGCGGAGAAAATGATCGGGGCAGGAAGTGCCGAGTTCGGCCAGTCGTGGGGCATCGACCGAATTGACGAAGCGCATGATCTTCGCGTCGTCCTGGACCGTCCCGATGAAGCGTTTCTCCCGGGAAACCTGCCCGCGCAGCCACGGCAGGATAACCGCGAGCGCGGCCTGCCTCTTCGCATCGTCGAGTGCCTGATGTTTCGCACCGCCAAACGCGGCCGCATCCCCTCCCCGCGCCGCGTACTTCCGCTCGATATAAGCAAAGGCCTGTTCGATGAAGCCGAGCGTGTCGGTGTAGCACTGCTTGTCGTCGTCGGCCCAGGAGATGAACCCGTGCTGGCCCATCATGATGGCGCGAACGTTCGGGTTTTCCTTCGCGATCCGCTCCATTTCGAGTCCGAGTTCGAAGCCCGGCCGCATCCACGGGACATAGGCCATCGTGCCCCCAAAAATCTCCTGCGTGAGCTTTTCGCTCCTGGCCGAAGCCGCGATGGCTATGATCGCGTTCGGATGCATGTGATCGACGTGCTTGCCCGGCAGAAATGCGTGCAGGGGAGTGTCGATTGAGCTGACCCTCGGATTGAGATTGAACGTGGTGTGCGGGTAGTAGCCGACGATGGCGTCCTCGGCGGGAGATTTGAGCCCTTTCTTCGGACTCGCAGCGTAGAGCGTTTGGAGCGCGCGCAGCTTGTCTTGGTAAAGGGACGAAAAATTGACTCGCTGACTCGTGCGCAAATCGCCGCCGGAGCCTTTGACCCACAGCACCTCGACGGGCTGGCCGGTCAGCGGGTCGTTCTCGATCAACTTCGACGACGTGTTCCCGCCGCCGGTGTTGGTGATGCGCTGATCGCGACCGAGGAGATTGGACCGATAAACGAGGCGTTCGACCGGGGCGAGCCCGGCGGCGAGCGTATCGTCCCACAGATTGTCGACGTGGCGGTAGGTGAGCATCGATCAGGGAGCCGAGGTGCGGAAACGATCGCCGCCGCTCACGCCATCGGCGGCGGGCGAAGGGGCGCGCATGCTGGAGTGACATGCGCGATTTTTATATGATCGCTGTCAATCATAAATGCCCATGCCATGAGAAGCGGAGCCTTGAGATGGGGCGCCCGGCGACTGGCTGTTGCGCGTCGGCCGGATTCCTGAAACCCGTTCGGATCGGCGCCGGAGGCGGGTGGAAGGCCCTGGAAGCTTCCCGGCGATTGCGCGAGAGGTCCGGGACCTCGCCCAGCGCCGGGTTCACAGCGGCGGCCAGGCGGGCTTCCCCGCGCGAAAGGATATTCGTCGGACAGTCCGATATCGGATGCGGACCCCATCGGGGGGCACACTCCAGCGAACCTCCCACTCTCGCAGCACGACGTTTCGGCCAAAGGCAGCCTGCGCTCCGAGCCGCACTTTCGCACCGGCCGCCGCCGAGCCTCCCGCGGCCGACCGTCGCGCCCGAGGCTCGGCGCAGCACGGGCACACGCGCCGCCGGTCCCGGCGAAGCCGCCGTACACGAATGGATCGGACCGCAAGCCGAATCCATCGAATTCAACCGACGGGGACGGCGCGCGGGCCTCGAACGCGCGCGCCGTAGAAATCGAAGCCGGGCCGCGGTCAGAAGAACAACCGCGTCGTCAGCGTCCAGTCGGTGGGCTGGATGATGCGTTCGGCCGCGGGCGTGCCGTCGTAGTTGTAGGTCACCGGCTCGAGGCCGCCGTGGATGTTCAGGTCGGAGCCGTTGAGCTGGACCTGTCCCTTGATCTTCCCATTGGACCAGGGAAGCGTGAATTGGTATCCGATCCACGCATCGAGGTGGAATTCCGAAGGGAAGTAGATTGGCCGCGACACGTCGGGCTGGTAGATCAGACCGCTTGGGCTGAGGTTGTCCGTGTCCCCGTAGTAGCCCGCGATGGCGGTGCCCAGATAACGCACGGCGCCTCCGATCAGGAGCCCCTTCAGGGGACCCCGGTCGAAGTTGTAGGTGGTCAGATAATCCCATGTATAGTCGCGCTGGTTCGAGGCCTGGGTGCCGTTGAGCGCCCGGTCGGTGGCGAGCTGGCCCGCGACCACGATGTTGTAGTAGTTCTGCGTCGTGGTCCATCCGTTGACGTTGTTCGTCTGGATGTTGCTGTCGAAGCCGTAGGCGTTCCAGAAGCTGCCGAGGTACATCAGGCTGCCGTTGGACCGGGTGTACACCGTCGCCAGGTCCGGGGCCGTGTAGGTCTGCCATGCGGAAAGCCGGCTGGACACGTAATCGGCCGCCTGCTGGGCGATATTGCTGAGAATCGTCTTCTGAAAGCCCCAGTCGAGTTTCATGCGCCAGTTCGGCAGCGGATTGTAGGTGAGTTCGATCTCCGTGCCCTTCGACACGCCGTCTTCAGTCTCGTAGGGGCTGATGAATTGCCCGTTGTTTCCCACATTGGTGCCGATGTTGTACGGCAGGCCCATCAGGGTGGAGATCTGGGTCTGCATCTGCGTCGTGACGGGCGTGGTGTTCGCATTGAGGAAGCTCGCACCGGTCGGGTCGATCCCGTCCCGCACCTCGACCACCGCCGTGGCCCAGTTTTTGAGCTCGTTGTCGTCTATGTAGAGCGCCCGGGCGTTGGAAGTGTCGTTCACGAGCTGATTTTCGTCCTCCGTTGTGAACCAGGTGGCGCGCAGGAACAGCTTGTTGTCGGGTGTCGCGATCTCGATGCCGTAATCCTTCTCCGTGCCTTCCGGTTTGGGCAGCGGATGGCCCGAGAAATCGGTGTAAAACGCCGGCGGCGCGTTGAAATTGTCGGACTTGTTGAAGGTGAAGCTCAGGGTGCGGGCGAACGCGGCCACGAGGTTTCCCTGGTCGGCGGCGTTGTCGATGGACGCCCAGTTTTTGAACGGATGGACCACCAAGCCGGTCGTGTCGGTGTTGCCCCCCACGTAGCTCCATGGGCCCATATGATTCCAATACGCGGTATTGGGGAAGCCTTGGGCATCGTATTCGTACTTCAGGGGCGTCACGGTGGGAAACACATTCTGGCGATTCTTCACCTGGTCGTCGTTGATGCCCACCGTGCCCACGATGCGGTCGTTCCACAGGAAGCTTTCCCAGAAGTAGGTCTTTTGGTCCTGGACGTCCTCCGATTCACCTCCGGTGGGATAGAGCACCGACTGCGCGATCATGTTGCTGTCGCCCCATGTGCCCGCGGCGTAGTTGTACGTCCCGATCGAGTACGTGGTGGGGCTGAAGATGCCCGGCTGGGCCGTCCGGCCGGGCGCGGCGGCTCCGTAACCCGTGGGGGCGTTGGTCGCTCCATTCAAATAGTACCACTGCTCGATCGCGTTGTTCGAATTGCCAAAACCGTAGCCGGCGTTGGCGGCCAGGGTGGCGGCGGTGGGCAGGTAGTTCGCATCGCCGCCGATCATCGCCTCGCGGTACCGCAACGCCTGCTGCACGTCGTCGTGCTGGGACATCACGGTCATCAGCCGGTGGTGCCCCAGCCATCGGAGCCAGGCCGGCACGAACGTGCGGAAATCCAGCTCGTATTCCAGGGAGGCGCGCACGTTGTTGTTGGTCTCCGGCTGAAGGAAGGAATCGATCTGGTAGGCGTCGATGAAAGGCGTCCCCACGTGCGGATTGGGCTGCCCGTTGGGCAGATTGGTGTTCGTGTCCACGGCAATGGTGGTGGCATTGGACTCCGACAGCGGCTCGTCCGTAAACTGGTGAATCTCCTGCCGGAACCATCCCAGATCGAGGTTGAGGTTTGGGAGCAGCTCCTGCTGAAAATCCAGGTGGTACATCCGAGCGTTTGTGTAGGCGCGCGACATCGAATCGGTGTTGATTGTGCTCCAGTCGTAGATGCTCTTGCCGGTCACGCTCGCCGGCTGATAGATCTGGTACCCCGCGGGGTTCGGCAGCTGGGTGGATTCGCTGAACTGCGCCTCGTTGACCAGCGCCTGGGCGGTCGTCATCGCCGCAAGCGTGGGCACCGTCTGGACGGAGTAGCCGGACTGGTTGCCCTTGTAGAAATAGTCGATGGCGCCGTCGCTGTTGACGCCCATCACGTAGTGGCCGCCGTTGTCGAAGGTGAGCGATGGCACAAAATAGGGCGACGTCGCGGTCGTGAGGTTCGACTGCAGGATGCCGTTGTAATTCGGATATCCGGCCTTAAGCGAGTACGGCCCGGCGCTCTGCCCGGTGCTGAGGTAGGTCACCATGTCGTTCAGCGGGCTGTACACCGGCCGGCCGCTCTCGAGCCAGGGCGTCACGAAGTCAACCGGCGTGATCGAGTTGGGCTGGTTGTCATAGTCGTTGTAGTACTCGAAGCTGCCGCTGAACTTCGTCTTGTGGTTGGCGAAGGGCACGAAGGTGAAAGCCGCGTACTGGCGCCGCGTGATGTCGCCCGAGGGCTTCTGCATGTAGCCCTGGGAGTTGTACATCTGGGCCACGTAGATGGCCAGCTTGTCCGGGATTAGCGGGATGTTCAGGTCCGCCGTCTGCCGGAGGGTGCCCCAGCTCCCGCCCTCGACGCTGAAGTCGCCGCTCGACTTGTCGATGAGCGCCTGGGACCGTGATTGGTTCACAATGCCGGCCGGGCTGCCGGTGCCGAACAGGATTGAGTTGGGTCCACGGTCGATCTCCAGCGACTGCGTGTTGTAGCTGTCGAACGGGATCCGCGCGCTGGCGAAGAAGTCGTCGATTTCCAAGTCGGCCGCACTGAGCCCGCGGACCCGGTTTCCCGCGACCGTGTAGCCCTGCGTGCCCAGGACGTCGGCAACGTTGCTGCGCACCATGGTGACCGGCGTGTACGTGCTGGCGCCCTCGGTATTGGCCTGATAGCGGAAGACGTCATTGATGTTCTGGGAATTGGTGTCGAGCAGCTCCTGCTTCGTCACCACGGTCACCGAGGAGGGAATGTCGGCGATGTTATTGTTCAAGCGCGTGCCCGCCAGCGTGTTGGGCGAGAAGTAACCCTTCTCTTCGGTCGAATTGACGTCGAACGGCGAAAGCTGGACGACGCCCGAACCGTTGGTGGGGACGGCCTGCGCCGCCTGCCCGGGGGCGGGTACCGCCGGCGGGTTGGAGGCCGCATTGGCGGCGGCCTCCGAGGGAGGATTGGGCGTCGGCGGGGGGCCCGCGGCCTGTGAGGATTGCCCCTGCAGTGAATTAAGGCCGATCAATGCATATGCTGCAAGGGCGGTGAATGGGTACGGCAGGAGCCGAACTGACCGACGATTCGAGTTCATGGTTTTTTGGTTTCGGGTTGGGAACCGCTTCCCAGGGGTGGGGTGTGGCCGGCCGCGGCATCCGGAGACTACGCGGCGAACTCCCGCTGTTTGGGACGCCGGCGGGGCCGGAGCAATCGCCTGACGTCCGGACAGTCCGATCCCCTCACGGGATTGCGCCTCCGAAACGCCCAGGGGCCGGTTCGGCCCTATCGGACCGTCCGAACGTCCGGCCATTGCACCGCCGCGCCGCGGCGGTACGGTGTGCGTCCTTCCCCGCCCCTCTCCGTTTTTCATGAGCGCCCGGCTCCGCCTGATTTCCGTCCTTCTCGTCCTTCCTCTCTACTGCCGCGCGCGGACGCCCTGCCGCTTCCAGCTCGGTCCCGGCGCGCCCCGCCCCGGATGGACCCGCGTGCTCCCGTCCCAAAGCTATCGGCTCGAGGAGGGTTATGGGTATCTGCCGGGCGTCGCCGCCCCTGGCGCGGCGCCGGGCTTCTACTTCGCCGTGCGGGAGGAGCCGGGCAACTACGATGTGGCCGTCACCGTGGGCGACCCGAGCCGCCCGTCGGTCACCACCATCAAGGCCGAATTGCGGCGCCTGATCGCCGGTCCCATCCGGACGGCGGCCGGGCAGTCGCGCACGATTCATTTCGCGGTGAATCTGCGTGTTCCCCGGATCGCCGGTGACGGTAGGGTGCGTCTCAAGCCGCGCGAGAAGACCGGTGAGATCTGGGATTGGGACCGCCGCCTGGAACTTGAGTTCGACGGGGCGCAGGCCGCCGTCGAGACGATCACCATTACGCCCGCCGGCCACATCCCCACCCTCTACATTGCCGGCGACTCCACGGTGTGTGACCAGCCCTACGAGCCGTACGCCAGCTGGGGTCAGATGTTCACCGACTTCTTCGGACCGGGCGTGGCGGTGGCCAACCACGCCGAGTCGGGGGAGTCCCTGGACAGCTTCATCGGAGAGCGGCGGCTGGCGAAGCTCGATACCCTCATGCGACCGGGCGATTACCTGTTCATCCAGTCGGGCCACAACGACCAGAAGGAGCACGGGCCGGGCAAGGGCCCGTTCCAGAGCTACACCCGGGACCTCGAACGCATGATCGACGATGCCCGAGCCCATGGGACCACCCCGGTCCTGATCACGCCGCTGAGCCGCCGGACCTTTGGCCCGCAGGGCCGGATCGTCAATTCCCTGGGAGAGTTCCCCGCGGCCATGCGAGCCGTGGCCGGGGCGCGCCACACCGCCGTCATCGACCTCAATGCAATGAGCGAGACCTTGTACGACACGCTGGGGCCCGGGGGGGCCAGCCGGTTGTTTCCGGTGGTCCACGGAGCAAGGGAGAAGACCCACACCGACGATTTCGGCGCCTACGAGGTTGCGCGCTGCGTGGTGACCGGCGTGATGCGGGACCAACTGCCCATCGTCCGCTACCTGCGGCCATGGGTGCGCCCCTATGACCCACGGCATCCCGACAACCCGGCGGACTTCGCCATCCCTCCCAGCCCGCGAGCGGCGCAAATCAAGCCCTATGGCGATTAGATTTTTCGCCGCGGCCGCCGCGCTCGCCCTGGCGCTCCCGGCGGCCCGCCCCGCCCCTCCTTCCGTGGCCCTGCCCGGGTGGATCGGAAAGGCGGGGGCCATGAGCCGTCCGCCAGAAACGCCCGTCTATGCGGTCGGCGCCTACGGGGCGGTCGCCGGCGGTCGCATCCTCGACACCGCGGCGATCCAGAACGCCATCGACGCCTGCGCGTCGCACGGGGGAGGCACGGTGACGTTCGCGCCGGGCCGATACCTGACGGGCGCCCTCTTCGTGAAAAGCCGCGTGCGGCTCCATATTCCCAAGGGCGTGACCCTGGTCGCCACGACCGACGAGAAGGACTACCCCCTCCTGCCCACTCGGGTCGCCGGCATCGACATGCGCTGGCCAGCCGCGGTCCTCAATGTGTACGCCCAGCACGACGCGGAAATCGACGGTGGAGGAACGGTGGACGGCAACGGCCCGTTCTGGTGGCGCAAATATTGGGCGCTTCGCCGCGCCTACACCCCGCGCGGCCTGCGATGGGCGGCCGACTACGATTGCCGGCGGGTGCGCCTGGTCGTCGTGTGGAAGTCCCAACAGGTGACGCTTTCCGGCCTGAACCTGCACCGCTCCGGATTCTGGACCGTGCAGGTGACCTATTCCGACCACGTCACGGTGGACGGAGTGCGCATCGCCCAGAACTTCGAGATGGGCGGCATCCGCGGCCCCAGCACGGACGGGGTCGACATCGACTCGTCCCGCTACGTCCTGGTGCAGGGCTGCGACATCGACAACAACGACGACGATATCTGCCTCAAGGCCGGCCGGACCAGCGACGGACTGAGGGTGAACCGCCCGACCGAGTACGTGGTCATCCGCCACAACATCTGCCGGCGCGGCGGCGGCGTGGTCGCCTTCGGCAGCGGGACCGCCGGCTTCATCCGACACGTGGTGGCCTACGACGACCTAGGCCTGGGCACCAGCGAGGGCCTCCGCTTCAAGAGCGCCCACAATGGCGGCGGCGGCGTGGAGGACGTGCTCGTGCGCGACATCACTCTGCTGAACGTGCCCCTTCCCTTCACCTTCACATTCGATTGGAACCCGGGCTACAGCTACCCCCGAATTCCCTCCGGCACGATCCGCGTGCCCCGCTATTGGAAGGTGCTCGCCACCCCGGTCGAACCGGCTCGCCGCGGCTGGCCGGTGTTTCGCGACATCACCATCGCCAATGTCCGCGCCGTCGGCGCCCGCACCATTCTCACCGCCGCCGGCATGGCGCGGAACCCCCTGGGCGCGGTCCACTGGGAAAACATCGTTGCGCAGGGAGGGGAGGCGGGCACCGTGCGGGACGCGCGCGACTGGACCATGCGGCATGTGACGTTCACGACGGACGGCGGCAACCCGCTGCGCTTGGTGGATTGCCATCACGTGCAGTCGCCCGTCGTGGCCGCCCGCTGAGCTTTCCCCTTTCTCCCGAATGAATCCCAATCCCTTCGTCGGCGTCTGCTACCACTGGCTCGGCGGACTGGCGTCCGGATCGTTCTACGTGCCCTACCGCGGCGTGAAGAAATGGTCCTGGGAGACCTACTGGCTGGTCGGCGGCGTCTTTTCATGGATCGTGTGCCCGTGGGTCCTGGCGCTTCTGCTCACCCGGGACCTGCCCTCGGTCCTGCTGCACCAGTCGTTCGGCACACTCTGGTGGACGTACTTCTTCGGCGCCCTCTGGGGATTCGGCGGCCTCACATTCGGCCTTACCATGCGCTATCTGGGGATGTCGCTCGGCATGGGAGTTGCCCTGGGCTACTGCGCCGCATTCGGCACCCTGCTGCCCCCGATCTTCAAGTCGTTCATGCCGTCGATTCCGGTGGCCCAGAGCATCGGCGAGATCGCGGCCTCCCGCGCCGGCCAGGTCACCCTGGCGGGTATCGGCATCTGCATGCTCGGGATCGCCGTCGCGGCCCTCGCCGGCTTCACCAAGGAGCGGGAGATGCCCGAGGAGGAGAAGAAGAAGACCATCGCCGAATTCAACTTTCGGAAGGGCCTTGTGGTGGCGACCTTCTCCGGCATCATGAGCGCCTGCTTCGCTTTCGGGCTCACCGCCGGCAACCCCATCGCGGCGGCGTCGCTGAACGCCGGCACCTCCGACATCTGGACCGGCCTGCCAAAGCTGATCATCGTGCTGCTAGGCGGGTTCACCACCAATTTCGTCTGGTGCGCGATCCTCAACATGCGCAACCGCACGGGATACCAGTACCTGGCCCGCCGCGTTCGGCCGGAACACGCCGGCCTGGGCGCGGCCGCGGGCGAGCACGCCCCGGGACCGGAACCGGAGGAGGCCGGCGCGTCAGCAGCCGTCTCGGTGGGCGCCCGGGTGGCGGAGGCGGCGCTCGATCTGCGGGTGCCCGTCCTCGGCAACTATCTTTTCTCCGCGCTCGCCGGCACCACCTGGTACTTCCAGTTCTTCTTCTACACCATGGGCGAGACCCAGATGGGGAAATTCGCGTTCAGCAGTTGGACGCTCCACATGGCCAGCATCATCATTTTTTCGACCATGTGGGGATGGATCCTCCACGAGTGGAAGGGGTCCAGCCGCAAGTCCCATCTGCTGATCGCCGGCGGCATCGCCACCCTCGTCCTCTCCACCCTGGTGGTGGGCTACGGCAACTTCCTGGGGTTGCGCAAATGAGACGCCCACGCCTTTTGCCGGCGGCGCTCTGTCTGGCGGCCGCGGTGCCGCTGCCCGGCTTGCGCGCAGCCGTCTTCTCCCCTGCCTCCTACGGCGCCGCCTTCAGCGAAAACGTCAACGACGCGCCGGCCCTGCAGAAGGCCATCGACGCCGCAAGCGCCGCCGGCGGCGGGACGGTCGCGATCCCGGCTGGCCGCACCGTGATGGCGGGTTCGATCACCCTGAAGTCCAATGTGACCCTCGACCTTGAACCCGGGTCCCGCCTGCTGGGCAGCGTCCGCCGGGCCGACTACCGCGGTGAAACCTTCATCCACGCGGTCGACGCCGACAACGTGACCATCGAGGGCGACGGCACGATCGATGGCCGGGGCCTGCATTTTCTCGGCAAGGAGGGCCGCTACATCTACGAACGGACCGCCACCGATTGGCGGCCGCGGCTCATCCTCCTGCAGGGCTGCCGGCACGTGGCGGTCAAGGACGTGAATCTGCGCAACGCCGGCTTCTGGACCCTGGACTTGGCCGGCTGCGACGACGTGTCCATCCACGGGATCTCGATTCGCAACAGCCTGAAGGCGCCCAACTGCGATGGCATCGACGCCGACCATTCGCGCAACGTGCGCATCGCCGACTGCTCGGTCTCGTGCGGCGACGACGGCATCGTTGCCAAGGCCAGCCGGGAGTTCTCCCAATACGGCCCGTGCGAAAACATCACGGTATCGCACTGCGTGGTGACCACCCACGACTGCGCGTTCAAGATCGGCTCGGAGACCACCGCCCCGATCCGCAACGTCGTCTTCTCCGACTGCGTGGTGAACCAGTGCGGCCGCGGGATCGGCATCCTCCTCCGCGACCAGGGCGACGTGGAGAACATCGTCGCCCACGACATCATCATCCACTCCCAGCTCTTCCATCCCGAATGGTGGGGCGCCTCCGAGGCGGTTTACGTCGACGCCCATCCCCGGACGCCCGGCGGACGGATGGGCGTCCTGCGCAACCTGCGCTTCTCCCACATCCTGGCCCGCGGCGAGGCGGGCGTCTTCATCCAGGGCTGCTCCGCCTGCGTGCCGAACAACATCGTTCTCCAGGACGTCACACTCGACATCGCCAAATCCACCCCGTGGCCCAGCCGCATCGACCTGCGGCCGCCGGAGGCGCTGGGCATCCTGCAAAAGGACGTCACGATCGCCGGGTTCCACCTGGACCGGGCCCGCGAAGTCACCGTCCGCGACTGCACGGTGCATTGGGGCCCCAATCCGCCCGCAAGCTATGGTCCCGCCATCCAGGCGACCCGGGTGGAGGCTCTCACGATCGACGGTTTTCACGCCTCCGATGCGCACGCACCCTGACCCGGCTGGCGCGGGGCGTCTGCGGGCGGCGCTGCTCGCCGCCGCCCTCCTCGCCCCCGCCCTGAACGCCCAGGTGGCGCCGCCGGCCCGGGCCGGCCGGATGCCCGCCGACCCGCTCGCCTGGCCCGCCGTGCGGCGCACGATGCGGCCGTGGACCCGCTGGTGGTGGCTCGGGAGCGCCGTGGACAAGCCCAACCTCCAGCGCATGCTGCGGCAGTTCCACCAGGCGGGAATCGGGGGTGTGGAGATCATCCCGATCTATGGCGTCCATGGCTACGAAAAGGACTTCATCCCCTATCTGTCGGAAAATTGGATGCGGATGCTCGGAGTCACCTCGAGGACCGCCGCGAGGCTTGGGCTGGGCGTCGACCTGACCACCGGCACGGGCTGGCCTATGGGCGGACCATGGATTCCCAAGGCCGACACCTCTGAGAACGTCCGCGTGGTGGCGCCCACGGCCCCCCGAGGCCATTACACCCTCGCCTTCCGTCAGGAGATCCAGCGGGTGAAGCGGGCCGCGCCCGGGGGACGGGGCTGGGTGATCGATCCGTACTCGATCGCGGCGCTCGACACGTACCTGTCCCGTTTCAACGAGGCCTTCCTCAATTACGGCGGCCCGGTGCCGCGGGCCGAATTCCAGGACTCCTTCGAATATTTCGGCGCCAACTGGTGCCCCGGCTTCGCCCGGGAATTCCAGCGCAGGCGCGGCTATGATCTCTTGGATCATCTCGAGGCGCTGGCCGGCAAGGGGAATCCCGAAATCGCCGCCCGGGTGCGCGAGGACTACCGCCGCACCATCGCCGAGCTGCACCTGGCCTTCGTGGCCCACTGGACCGCCTGGGCCCATATCCATGGCAGCCTCACCCGCGAGCAGGCCCACGGCGCGCCCGCCAACATCGAGGATGTCTACGCCGCGGCCGACATTCCGGAAACCGAGGGAACGTTCGGCGGGCCCACCGTCAACGAGCTTCCGATGATGAAGTTCGCAACCTCGGCCGCTCATGCGACCGGACGGCTGCTCGCTTCTTCCGAGACCTTCACATGGCTTGGCGAGCACTTCTCGGTGCCGCTCGCCCGGCTCAAGCCCGCGGTCGACACGTTTTTCCTCGCGGGCGTCAACCACATCTTTTTCCAGGGCATTCCCTACTCGCCCGCCGGCGCCCCCTGGCCGGGCTGGCAGTTTTACGCCGCGGTGAACTTCGGTCCCAACGGGGGAATCTGGCACGACCTGCCGGCGTTCAACGCCTACGTCACCCGCTGCCAGTCCATCTTACAGAGCGGGCGGCCGGACAACGACGTCCTCCTTTACTTCCCTGTCGCCGATTTCTGGCAGACGGCGGGGCCGGCGGCCGGCTCACGCGGGGAGGCCGACCCGCTTGTCATCCCGTTCACCACACCCGGCAAATGGATGTCGGGGAGCCCCTTTCATCGCACGGCGATGGCATTCTGGCGCCGCGGTGTTTCCTACGACGAGGTCACGGACGAGCTCCTGAGCCGGGCGGGGGTGGACCAGGGCGAGATCCTGCTGGGAGCCGACCGGTATCGCGCGATCGTCCTGCCCCCTTGCCGCTTCCTGCCGGTGGCAACGCTCCAGCGCCTGGTGGCCCTGGCCGACGCCGGCGGCCGCATCGTGGTCGCCGGTCCGCCTCCCGGCGACGTGCCGGGGTATTCCGATTACCTGGGCCGCCGGAACCGCCTGCGCAAGCTCTGGGCCTCCCTAGGCATCCAATCCGAACGGACCGCCGTGGGCCGCGGCGCCTTCTTAGTGGGCCGGGACCTGGACGAACTGCTGGCCGACGCCGGCGTGCACCGTGAGGCCATGACCGACCTGGGGCTGCATGCGCTGCGTCGGACTTGCCCGGACGGCACGGATTATTTCATCGTCAATCCCGGGGCCAAGGCCGTGAACGGCTGGGTGCCGCTCTCCCGTCCCGGGGCCTACGCCGCCCTGCTGGATCCCCTCCGCACCGATCGCACCGGCCGCGCGGCGCTGCGCGGACCGACGGACTCGCCCCAGGTGTACCTCCAGGTTCCCGCAGGCGGCTCGGTCTTCGTCCGCCTTTTCGGGCCCGATGCCGCCGCCCGTTTTGCCCACCTCCGCCCATGGATCTATGTCCGTCCGGAACCGTCCGGGGCCCGCGTCCTGGCGGGCGCCTGGTCGGTGCGGTTTCTCCAGGGCGGCCCCGCCCTGCCGCGGCCCTTCACCACCTCCCCCGAGCCGGCCCCCTGGACCGGACGCGGCGGCCCCAATGCCGACCGCTTCGCGGGTACCGCGCGTTACACCCTGCACTTCACGTTCCAGCCCAGCGGGACGGGGCGTTGGGAGCTGGAACTGGGCCAGGTGGCCAACAGCGCAAGGGTGAGGCTGAACGGGCGTGAGGTCGCCACCCTCTGGTGCCCACCCTTCCGCGTTTCTGTGGGCGCGTACCTCCGGCCCGGGGACAACGTCCTGGAAATCGACCTGACCAATGTCGCCGCCAATAGAATACGCGACCTGGACCGCCGACACGTCCGCTGGAAGATCTTCATGTTCGATGGAATCAATTTCGTGAACCGCGAGTATCGCCCCTTCAATGCCACCGACTGGCCTGTCCGCGTGTCGGGCCTGGCCGGACCCGTCCGGCTCGTCCCGCTGCGGGTCCTGCACCCCGGGGAGGAGACTCGGTGAGGCCGGACCGCCTCCGCCACCTGGGCCCCGTCTGCGGCCTGGCCGCGCTGGGCCTCGCCGCCGCCGTCTCCCATGCCGCCCCCGTCACCGTCGCGAGCCGCGACGGCCATTACATCCTCGCCAACGGCATCGTCACGGCGAAGGTCGACCAGCACACCGGCGATCTTGTCTCCCTGCGCTATCGCGGCCTTGAACTGCTGGGGCACGATTCCGGCTATCCCACCGGCCACTGGGAGCAGGACACCGCCGCGGCGGCGCGCATCCTCGACCGCGTGACGATCGACCCGCGTAGAAACGGGGGCGAACGGGCCGAGGTGTCGGTCAAGGGGATCTCCGACGGGCGGACCCTGGGCGCGGATGCGCCAGGCGGCGGCACCTGCTGCAACATCGAGCTGCGCTACGCGCTCGGCCGCGCCGACAACGGCGTCTACATCTATGCGATCTACACCCATCCCGCCTCATATCCCGCCGACCAGATCGGCGAGAGCCGCTTCTGCGCCAAGCTGAATCCGGAGGTCTTCGACTGGATGACCATCAAT
>JBOHXF010000116.1:0-2701 GCA_050737455.1 Opitutaceae bacterium
GGGCTCGATCGACGCCGAGGGAGCGTTCGATCTGAACACCTCTCTCGGCACAGCCGCGACGGTCGCGGGGACGATCGATCCTTCGACCACGGTGATCACCGGAACGATCACTCCGGATGAGAGTGGAGGCGGCGGAGGCGGAAGCGGCGGCGGAGGCGGAGGCGGAAGCGGCGGCGGAGGCGGAGGAGGTGGCGGAACCCCGATAAACTTCACCGGGTCATCCCCCTCGAGTCCTCCCGCCGTGGTGCCGGCAGCGCAAACGGTTGCCGCCGGCGCGAGCCCGAAGCTGATTGTTACCGGCTCCGGCACCGTCCAATGGCAATTGAACGGCGTGAACATCTCCGGTGCCACCGATTCGATGCTCAAGCTGCCCGATATCGGGACCGACCAGGCGGGCACCTATACGGCCGTTGTTACCGGATCGGATGATTCCGTCACGAGCCTTTCGGGGACCGTGGCCGTCACCGTCTCCGCCCATCTGGCGAATCTCTCCGCGCGCGGGTACGTCGAGTCCGGCTCCGACCAATTGGTCGTCGGATACGTGGTCTCAGGCTCCGGCCCCAAACAGATTCTCGTGAGGGGAGACGGTCCGGCGCTGATCAACTTTTACATAACGGACCCCCTCGAAGCCCCTGAGCTCACCTTATATGACGACAAGGCGGCGGTGATTTCGACGGACATCGGATGGAGCAATCCATTGATGGCGGGGCCCTCGATGAGCGCCGCCGCCGTGCAGCCCGCCACCGCGGCGATCATGAAACAGGTTTACGCTTTTCCCCTAGTCGCGGATTCGGCGGATTGCGCCATGCTCGCCACCGTACCCCCGGCGGCCTATACGGCCTCCGTGACCAGCGCGGATGGCGGCACGGGGATCGCGCTGGCCGAGCTCTACGATGCGGACACCGGCACGCCCGCGTCGCATTTGATCAATATCTCGGCGCGCGCGCTGGCGGGCACGGGCTCCCAGGTCCTGGTCGCGGGCTTCGTCATTTCGGGCTCCAGCTCGGAAACGGTCCTCATCCGCGGGATTGGCCCTGCTCTGGGCCCGCCGCCCTTCAACATCGCCGGCTACCTCGCAACGCCCACGTTGACGCTTTATGATAGCTCGAACAAGGTCATCGCCACCAATGTGGGCTGGGGCAATGCGCCCGGGACCGGCACGTCGACCGTGGCAGCGGGAGTCGAAACGGCCACGGCTGCCGTCATGAAGGATGTCGGAGCTTTCTCCCTGCCGTCGAATTCCGCCGATTGCGCGATGACGGTGACGCTGCCTCCCGGGGACTATACGGCCCAGGTGAGCGGCGCCGGCAGCGCGAGCGGCATCGCGCTTGCGGAAATCTACGACGTTCCGTGAGTCCAGGCCTGGCGGGGGTGCTTCGAGGCGCGGCGGCACCCGCACGCCGCTGGCACCGGGGCGGCGGCGGCGGACCGTAAGTATCCGCTCCGCCACGAGGTAGCGGGCGCACCGGGCGCGCCCGGCAGGCGCGATGCGGGCGCCTCAGGCGCATCTCTTCGCGAACAGGCGATGGCCCCAGGAGCGGCCCGCCGGAATATCGGCTCCGGCCATTGACAGGGACCGGCGCAGGGCCATGTTGCTGCGGTCCGCTTCTCGTCGCACCGTCGAGTTCCACCGCCGGCTGCGCGGCTTCTCTTCCGGGAGGACCTGAGCCATGCGCGTGGACCCTTGCCATATGAATCGACCAGCCAAGTCCCTCCTTCCGCATTGCGCGGCCGCGCTGGCGGCCCTGCTCCTGTCCGGCGCCGCCGGATGCGCCCGACGCGCCCCCCATTGGGATCTCACCAACATCCGCGGGGTGATGCCGAACCTCCGGTTCACGCTGGATTCCCAGGCGAATCCCCACCTCACGGCCGCGGATTTCCGGGGGAAGGTCGTGCTGCTCTATTTCGGGTACACGCACTGCCCGGATGTCTGTCCCGAAACCATGTCGCGCCTGAGCGGCATCCTTCGCTCGATGGGGTCCGCGGCGCAGGGCATCCGGATCGTGTTCGTCAGCGTCGACCCGAAGCGGGACACGCCCGCCCTGCTGAACACCTACGTGAAGGCGTTCTGCCCCGAGGCGATCGGGGCGACGAGCAGCGAGGCGGTCATCCAGGCGCTGGCCAAGCGCTACGACGTCGCCTGCCAGGCCCTCCCTCCGGACAAGAGCGGCAATTACGTCGTGATGCACGGCAAGGCGGTCTACGTGTTCGACCGGCAAGGCCGGATTCGCTTGCTGATCGACGACACGGATACGGCCGCGGCGGTCCGCCACGACCTCCGGCAGTTGGAGCTGGCCGCATGAGACGCTTCTCCGCCCGGCGGTTGCCCTGTTGGGCCTGCGCGGCGCTGCTCCTTCCGCTGGCCGCGGCCGGCGCCCCCGCCCGGCGCCCGGCCGATCTGCAGGCGGAGCATCCCTGGGTGCGCTGGCTCCCCGCCGGCCTTCCCGCGGCCGGCTACATGACGCTCGCCAATTCTTCGGACCGCGACCAGATCCTCCTCGGGGCCGCGAGCCCGGACTACGGAAGCGTCGCGCTGCACGAATCGTACACGCTGGCGAACGGCAGCGAGGGCATGCGTCCGGTGCCGCGTCTGCGGATACCCGCCCACGGGCGCGTGCGGCTGGCGCCCGGAGGCTACCATCTCATGCTGATGGAGGCGCGCCATGCCCTCTCTCCCGGCGACTCGGTGACCGTGGTGCTG
>JBOHXF010000117.1:0-9642 GCA_050737455.1 Opitutaceae bacterium
CATCCGGCCTGCGCCAGCCAGAATCGGCACTCGTCCGAGAACTGGCGCACGGCGCGGGGCTCGGCGGCCACCTCCCGGCGAAGCGCGTCGAAGCGGAGAATCCAGTCGCAGGCAGACAGATCGGATATAATCTCCTCCCGGTCGGGGAGATGCATGAACGTCCGCCCCGCTTCGTCCTCGAAATACCGGTCGCCGAATTCGGTCAGTCGGGGGTCCTCTTCCCCACGCGCCCACCGGGCCGCTTCTTCGCTCCAGCGGGCTTGTTCGACCCGGGAAGCGTCCCGGTCGTGGGTCGTGAAAAGAAACCGGGCGCCCGACCGGCTCACCGCTCGCAGCGCCCGCAGCGCGGCGCGGCGGTTCGCCCGGCCGGGAATCTGCATCAACCCATTGAACAGAAACATGATTCCGTCGAAAGGCGGGCATTCCCCGGAGCGGATGCGGCCCCACGGATCGGCGGCTTCCAGGCGGGTCGCGTCGCCCGGAAGAAACCGGATCGAGGCGCCGATGGCAGCCGCGAGCTCGCGCGCCTGCTCAAGCGGCTCCTCCGCGAAGTCGAAGGCCGTGAGGTCGCGGTATCCGAGATGCCACAGCCCGAGCGTGGCCCGGCCGGCGCCGCATCCGGCTTCGAGGAGACGGGCCGAACGGTCGGGAAAATGACGCTCGATCAAGGCCGCTTCGGATTTCCACAGGCCCAGGAAATGCGCGGCACGCGCGTAATGGACCACGGAGAGCGGATCGTTGAAATCGTCCCGAACAGTTTCCGCGCTGATTTTGCCTTCGGTCGGCATCGAACGGGGAAACCTATGGCGCGCCGAAGCCATTGGCCAGCCACATGCGTCCGTGCGCCGTGAAAGCCACCCGGCCACTCACCCCGCGCTGAAGCCAATGTCGACCGCCTCTTGAGTTTATGGATGGATTGGGTTATACAGCGAAGGTCGGGCCTGCGGAGCCACTCGCCGGCTGGCGTGGCTCTGGATCGTCGATCCGATGCGGATACTGGGGGCGCCACCTTGCGTCGTTTCCCTTGAAACGTCCGTTAGCACATGCTTGTTGACCACAGATCTCTTTATGAACGATGCACCCGCAGCTCCGCCGCAAACCGCTCAACACAGACCGCTGCGTGTTTTGATGCAAGTTATCGCCGAGCCGAGGCGTTATACGCGGCCCTGGTACCTCGCCTATCTGCTTCTCGGCATCGTTACGGCCGGAATGGTGCCGGTGCTGCTGCCGCTGATGATGATGGCCGTGTCGCATGAGCTCTCCAGCGTGGCCTGCGTCATGGGCGTGTACGATCTGGGCCTGCTCACCTCGCCGCTTTGGGGTATATTGGCCGAGCGACGGAAGCTGTACCGAACTTTGTTCCTCGCCGGATTCCTGTTCAGCGCGATGGCCATCGCGGTGTTTCCGTTCATGCGTTCGCTGACTGGATGGATGCTCGCGGCATTTGTGCTGGGAGCCGGCTCCTCGGGCGCGGCCACGGTCGCTTCGCTGCTGATCGTGGATTTCGAGCCCTCGAGCGAGTGGGAGCCGCGTATCGGACTCTTGCAGAGCTTCAACGGCACCGGTCAGGTGGTCGGCCTGTTGCTGGCGGGGGTGTTTTCGCATGGCGCTTTCTCGGTGGGGCTGTGGGTCGCCGCAATCGTACTTGTGCCGGCGTTGGCGTTCGCCATGATGGGTCTGCCTGCATTCAGTCGCGCGCGCGACGGTGGCGTCGCTAAAACACGCCCACACCGACTGCTGGACATGCGTGCGCTGGCGGTCTTTCCCCACATCAATTTACCGTCCGACATAGGCTTTCATTTTCACGCCTTGAATATGAGCGGCCTGCGTCGTTTGCCTGCGGCTGTGGGCACGCCCTTCGGACGGTTTTTGCTTTCGTGGTTCATGCTGGCGCTCGGTGTGGCCGGATTTTTCACCTACTTCCCTTTGATGCTGGCTCGAAGCTACGGTATGAATTCGCACTTCTCCTCGCTTATCTATGCCGTGGTGGCGGCCGTGGGCATCGCCTTGTTCGTGCTGGCCGGCCGCTGGTCTGCGCGTTTGGGTTCGGGGCGGGTGTATCAGTTCGGACTGTTGCTCCGCCTCGTCGGCTTCGCCTTGTTGATGCTACCGCTCATTGTGCCGCTGGGCCACCGCTTTGCCTTCGCCGCGGTCGGATTCGGCTTGATCGTTATCGCTTGGCCCATACTCAGCGTTTCCGGTACGGATCTTGCCGCGCGGATGGCGCCGTTCAGCGAAGGAGCGGCGATGGGGCTGTTCAACGCGGCGCTGGCCTCTGCGACCGTGATCGGCGCATTCGCCAGCGGGCCTCTAATAGCCGCTTTCGGCTATCGTTCGATTGCGATTGCGGGGTTGCTGGGCATGGGTCTGGCCATTGCGCTGGGTTGGAGGTTGGCGCCGCGCGCATCGACGGCGCGGATTGAAGTGTCGGGCGCCATCTAGAGCGGCCGATCTGGAACTAGGGGAATCGAACCGGCCATGGCTAGGCCCGGCGCGACCATCGCCGGTCGGACTTGAGTTCCAGGGGCTTGGTTTCGAATTGAACTCCCGCCACGGCGGGGTGGCTCCGCAGTTCCTGAAAGCTCGCGGCCGCGACCTTCCAGGAAAGCGCGGCGCTGGCCTCCGCGAGCGGCGCGACCCGGTCGGACAAAAGCACCCCGAACTCCAGCCGCGTGTCGCCAGGCTGCTTCGTCACGGTTTCGCGGAGCCGCTGAAGAAACTCCGGGAGCCGAGGGTGTCCCGGCTCCAAAAGCCAGGTGACTTTCCGGACAAGGGGGGCCACGGCGGAAGCGAGCGGGTAGCACTCTTTAACGTTGATCCGGATTCCATCCTGACCCTCGAGCAGGTTGCCCTGGACGAGGACGGCGGCGTTCTCCGCCAGTGCGCCGCTGCAATCCGCGTAGGCGTCCGCGAATAGGTTCAGGGAAAGGCTGGCGCCCCGGGTTGCCAGCGTGAACGCGGCCCACGGGCGGTTGTCCTTTTTCGACAGCTTCTTCGCGATGCTGCCGGCGATTCCGCAGAGGCGGAATTCGGTGCGGCCGGGCTGGCGGAGAAGCTCCTCCGCGGGAAAGGTGTCAATCGCCGTGTCCAACCCCGCGAAGACGTCCAGAGGGTGTCCGGAGACGTAGAAGCCGAGCAGCTCCTTCTCATAAGTCAGGCGTTCCGCCATCGCGAATTCTCCAGCGTCGGCGTCCGCCGCCGGCGGCCCCGCGTCGAATGCGTCGAACAGGCTGTGCTGGCCGGCGGCCTGATCGCGCGCATGGGCCGCCACCGCGGCGAGCGCGGCGTCGATGCCGGCGGACAGCGAACGGCGGCTCCGCCCGCTGAAGTCGAAGGCTCCGGTCTTCACGAGATGCTCCAGCACGCGCTTGTTGACGGCGCGCGCGTCGATCCGCCGGGTGAAATCCTCGAAGGACCCGAACGGCCCGTTCTTTTCGCGCTCCTCGATGATGCGGCGCGCCGCCATTTCGCCCACGCCCTTGATGCCGCCGAGGCCGAAGCGGATCGCCGCGACCTGGGGGCCCGTCCGGCGCACGACCGGCGTGAAATTTTCGCGCGACTCGTTCGCGTCCGGTCCGAGGACGCTCATGCCCATCGCTTCGCATTCGGCGATGAAATGCGCGAGTTTTTCGGCGTTGCCCAGTTCGGCGCTCAGCATGGCCGCCATGAACTGGACCGGATGGTTCGCTTTCAGGTAGCCGGTCTGGTAGCTCAGGATCGCGTAGGCGGCGGAATGGGACTTGTTGAAGCCATAGCCCGCGAACTTGTTCAGGATGTCGAAAATGGCGTTCGAGGTCTTCTCGTCGATACCGTGGAGGCGCGCGGCGCCGGCCACGAATTTCTCCCGCTCTTTGGCCATGGCCTCCGCGTCCTTCTTGCCCATCGCGCGGCGGAGCATGTCGGCCCCTCCCAGAGTGTAGCCCGCGATCACCTTGGCCGCCTCCATGACCTGCTCCTGGTAGACCATCACCCCGTAGGTCTCGCGGCAGACTTCCTCAAGAAGCGGGTGCGGGAACTTCACCGTCGATGGGTCCTTCTTTCCGCGTATATAATCGGGGATCCACTCCATGGGTCCGGGCCGGTAAAGCGCGATGAGCGCGATGATCTCGTCGATGGTCGAGACCTGGAGCTGCCGGCAGAGGTTCTGCATCCCGGGCGACTCCAACTGAAAGACCCCCGTCGTCCGGCCCGAGTTGAGCAGGGCGAACGTCCGCGCGTCGTCAATGGGGATGCGCTCGATATCGAACGCGGGATCGGCGGTGCGCCGGATGTTGTCGGCGGCGTCCGCGATCACGGTGAGCGTCTTCAGCCCCAGGAAATCCATCTTGAGCAGCCCCAGCTTGCCGACCGCGCTCATGTCGAACTGCACGGTGACGTCGCCCTCCTGGAGGGTGAGCGGGACGAAGTCCGACAGCGGCTGGTCGGTGATGATGATGCCGGCCGCGTGCTTGCCCGTGTTCCGGACGAGCCCTTCGAGCACCCGCGCCTGTTCGACGATTCGCCGGGCGGCCGGATTGCGCGCGAGTTCCTCCCGCAGCTCCGCCGACTTCTCCAGGGACTGTTCGAGTGTGATGTTGAGTTCGTCGGGGATCATCTTCGCGAGCCGGTCCGCCTCGGCGTACGGCAGGCTGTGGACCCGGGCGACGTCCCGAATGACCATCTTGGCGCCTAGCGTGCCATAGGTGATGATGTTCGCGACGCATTCGGCGCCGTACTTGCGGCGAACGTAATCGATGACCTCGCCGCGGCGCCGCATGCAGAAATCGATGTCGAAGTCGGGCGGCGACACGCGTTCCGGATTGAGAAACCGCTCGAAAAGCAGTTTGAAGCGAAGAGGGTCGAGGTTGGTGATCCCGAGCAGGTATGCGACCAGGCAGCCGGCGCCCGATCCGCGGCCCGGCCCGACGGGAATGCCCTGCCGCCGCGCCCAGTCGATGAAATCCCAGACGACCAGGAAATAATCGACGAAACCCGTCCGGGAGATGATCGACAGCTCGTAATCGAGGCGGTCCGAAAGCGTGCGGGCCAAGGTGGGGGCCTCCCCCGGCGGATCCGCCCCGGCCGTGTCCGCCCGGATCCCCCCCGGCGATTCGGCGGCCGTCTCCTGCGCCGCCGGTGAATACTTCACCATGTAGCGACGCTGGAGACCGGCCAGGCACAGCTCGCGCAGGTAGCCGGCCCGATCCGACTTCACCTCGGGCGGCAGGGGGTATTTCGGGTAGCGCTCGCTGCCCTTCGGAAACGGGATTGAAAGCTGGCACATCTCGGCGACCGCCTGGGTGTTCAGCAGCGATTCCGGCACCTCGGCGAACACCCGGCTCATTTCCTCCCGGGACTTGAGGTAAAATTGGCGGCTGTCGAAGCGCATCCGCTTCTCATCCGCGATCTTCGCGCCAGTCTGGATGCAGAGCATTGCGTCGTGGGGCCCCGAATCGTCCGCCTGAACGTAATGGACATCGTTGGTGCATACCACCTTAAGGGAGAACTCCCGCGCGAGCTTGAGGAGACCGGGAATGATCTTGCGCTGCTCGGGCAGACCGTGGTCCTGGATTTCCACCAGATAGTTATCGCGGCCGAAGATTTCGACGAACCGTCCGCAGGCCGCGCGCGCCTCCTCGCTGCGATCGTGCAGCAAGTGCTGGGGCACGAGCGAAGCGAGGCATCCGGTGAACCCGACGAGCCCCTCGGCGTGCCGGCCGAGGGTCTCCAAATCGGTGCGAGGCTTGTAATAAAACCCCTTCAAATGAGCGTCTGACACGAGCTTAAGGAGATTCAGGTAACCCGCCAGGTTGCGTGCGATCAGCCCCTGGTGGAAAATGCTCTTCCCCTCGTCGGAGCGCCCCTGGCGTTCGAGCCGGGAGCCGTCGGCGAGGTAAAGCTCGCAGCCCACGATCGGTTTGACGCCGTGCGCCTTAGCCTGGTTGTAGAACTCGATCGCACCGAACAGATTCCCATGGTCGGTCAGCGCGATTGCGCCCATGCCCAGTTCCGCCGTCCGCGCGATCAGCCGGTCGATCCGGCAGGCGCCATCGAGCAGGCTGTAGTCGGAGTGGACGTGGAGATGGACGAAATTCGAATCGGAGGACGGCACGGGCGGGAGAGATGGATCCATTGACCTCGGCAGGGGCGGCAAAGTCAACCTGACGGGGGATTCGCGAGCGCGCCGTTGCCATGAGCGGCTCCCCGGCCTATGCATTAGCCGTTCCACCATGATCGCACGCCTTGCCCTTGTCCTGTCCGCCGTCGCGTTGGTTGCAGCCCACGCGGTGGGGGCGCCGCTCGAACGCCCCCCCCGCCAGGTCGTCCAATCGCTTTGCGACTCCCTGGTTCAGGCGATGAAGGGGGGCGCTTCGCTAGGCTTCGAGGGACGGCGCAAGCTGCTCGACGCGGAGCTTCGGCGAGACGTCAACTTCCCTCTCATGACCCGGCTCGTGGTCGGGCCGTCCTGGCGGGACCTCAGCGCCCAGGAGCAGCGGGACCTGGTGGCCGCCTTCAGCGACTACAGCATCGCCGTGTACGCCGGCCGGTTCAAGGCGTATGCCGGAGAGCGCTTCGTGGTCGAGCCGGACACAAGTCCGCTGGCAGGCGGCATTTTCGTGCGGACGAAACTGATTCCCGCCAGCGGAGACGCGGTGGTGCTCGATTATCTCCTGCGGCAGGCGAATGGACGCTGGCGCATCATCGACGTGTACCTCAACGGCACCATCAGCGAACTGGCCGCGCAGCGCTCGGAGTACTCCGCGGAGCTGCGAAGCGGCGGCGCTCCGGAGCTGATAAAGTCCCTCCGCCGGAAGACCGCCCAACTGGCGGCGTCGGGCTAGTCTACGGCCCCGTCGGCGCCACGGCATCCGGGTCGCTGTAAAGATTTGGCGGCGGGGTCGGAGCGGGGGCGATGTGGCCGTTCCGGACCTCGGCCGCCCGGTGCTGCCTGTAGAGACTGCGGAACGACGCGTAATAGTCGACCGACTCCCGCTTGAGTTCGTCCAGCGTTCCTATGCTGCGCGCCCGCTGGTCGATGCCGGCAATCGCGGCTTTCGCGACGCTGATTCCCGTGGGATAGTTGTACCGTTCCGCGACGTACCGGAAAGGATCCAGGTAAAGGTCGATTCCGGAGCCGATGGCGTCCCTCGGATCGGACGGTCCCACGACCGGCAGCACGAGGTAGGGGCCGGCCTTGAACCCCCATACGTACAAAGTCTGTCCGAAATCGCCGATCTGATACCTGAGGCCGTTCTTTGCCGCCACGTCGAAGACACCCGCGATGCCGGCCGTGGTGTTGATGGCAAAGCGCGCCGCCGCATTCCCGCTGCGCTTCAGGTCGCCCTGGAGGACCGAATTGAGGAACACGAGCGGCTCCCCCAGGTTTTGCACGAAGTTCCTGATGCCATCCCGGCCGGGCGGAGGCACGACGTGCAGGTAGCCTTCGGCGATCGGCTTGATCAGGAAGCGATCGACCTGCTGGTTGAACGCAAAGACCCGCCGGTTGAGCGGCTCCAGCGGATCGTGGAGCGCCTTGAAGGCGGCGAGGGCGGAGGGATCCTTCGGAGGGGTGGCGCATCCGGCGAGCCCGAGCGCGACGGCTCCTGCAAGGACGGCGAGGGACGACGCCTTCATCGGCTGGGGGCCGGGGCGGGCGCCTGCGGCGCCGGACCGAGCAGGGCGGGCAGATAGAAGAGAGTGCACACGAGGGTGTAGAGCAGTCCCAAGCTGAGAAGCTTTCCCATGTCTGCCATTCCCGGAGACATCGAAAAAGCGAGGCTGCCGAAGGCCGTGCCCGTCGCAAGCGCGCTGAACACGACTCCCCGGGCGGTTGGGGAACGGAGCATTCCCGCCTCCCCCGTCCGCCATCGGAGCACGAAATAGATGTCGAAGGCGACGCCGATCGCGAACAGGAGCGGCAGGGTGACGATGTTCGCGAAATTGAGCGGGAGCCCGATGAGCGCCCCCGTCCCCAGCGTCAGCAGGCCCGCGAGGACCAGAGGTGCGAGCACCGAGACGATGTCCCGGAGATTCCGGAGCACCAGGCCCAGCAAGGCGACGATGGCGACGAAGGCGATGATTCCGGCGCCGGCAAAGGCGCGGACGACCAGCCGACCCGACTCGAGAATGTCGACGGGCATGCCGGCGGCGCCGGGAGCGACCCGCCGGACGGCGTCGACGAACCGGCGCAGGACCCTGGGATCGCGCGCGTCATGGGCCGGGAAAATCTGCACCCGGTAGCGGCCGTCGGCGCCGATCCAATCCCTTTTGACATCGGCCGGAATCGTGTCCAGGGCGACCGGGGCCGCCTGGAGCGCGAGCCGGAGATCCTCCAACCGGGGGGCCACCCCCGCCGTCAAATTTGCGTCGAGGGCGGGCACGATCGAGGGGCCCCGGGCCAGAACTCGGCGCAGCGCGCCGGCCAGGTTCGCCGCCGCCGGATCGTGCAGCTGCCCGACATCGGCGGCGCAGCGCCCCGCGGCTTTCAGCACGTCCTTCGGACTCGGAGGCGATTTCACCGTGGGCGGGGACAGGGTCGGCCCCAGAAGCTCGCGCGCGTCCTGGAGCGTCTCCAGCTTTGGCGCCTGATCCGCCGGCACAAAGCTGCCGATCCAGATGGCCCGGCTCACTTCGGGCAGTGCGCCCACCCGCCGGGCGAGTTTGCCCGCCGCCCGCGCGGAGGGGACCAGGACGTCCAGAGTATATGGCGTCGTGTCGGGGCTTTTCATCAGATCCAAAAACGTCCGAACCGACTCCGAGCGTGGATTCACAAGGTCCACCGGATCGAAATCGAAATGCACCCGGCGGGCCGGCACGAGGCAGGCGGCGGCCAGGACCGCGCCGGCCGTGAGCACCCACCCGCGGCGGCGCCCGAAAAAGCGATCGGCCGCCCCGCCCCAAAAAAAGCCGCTGGCGTCCGGAAAGCCCGTCGGGCGGAACAGGGCGAGCAGGGCGGGCAAAAGCGTCAGGTTCAGGATCAAGGCGATGATCATGCCCGCGCCTGCGACGAGGCCGAGATGGGACACTCCCAGGTAATCCGTTGGATCAAGCGCGAAGAAGCCCGCCGCCGTCGCGGCTCCCGCCACGACGAGCGGAACGCCCACGCCGCGCGCGGCCCCTCGGATCGCCTCGGGCACGCGGCCGGTGCGATGACGTTCGGCGGCGTAGCGGACGCTGAACTGAATTCCAAAATCCACCGTGATGCCCACGAACAAGGGGGCGAACGCGATCGAGATGGGATCGAACGGGCCGATCGCTTTCACCGCGAATGCGACGCAGCCGACCAGGCCGGCCGCCAAGGTGATCAGAATCGCGCCGGCCGCGCCTGCGGAACGCACCGCCAGCAGGAGCCAGAAGATCAGAAGCGCAAGCGAGCAGGCGGCCGTGAGTCCGGCACCCTCCTTGAGGGCGGCCAACTGGTCGTCGGAAAGAGCGGGAGATCCGGTGACGCGGACCCGCACGCCGCGCGCGGGCACAAAGCCCGCGGCCTGAGCCGCGGCGTGGATCGCGTCCACCGCGCGCTGCGCGGGCTCCACCGAATGGTAATCGAGGACCGGCCGGGCCAGGACGAACCGGCGCAGTTCCCGGTCAAGCGGCCTGCGCTGGCTGAGCAGGTTTTGCCATGAGAGGGGCCGATACCGCCCGGCCAGCTCGGCCTCGATG
>JBOHXF010000118.1:0-11813 GCA_050737455.1 Opitutaceae bacterium
GCCCTGCTTAATCTCCATCGCTTCGATTCCCGCGCAATGAAACCGCCCTTCCGCCTCCCGCTTGTCTTCAGCCTCGCAGCCGCCGTGTTTGCCCTTGGCGGCTGCGCCTCCGCCCCGCAGCCCCGCCCATACTCGGTGCGCGTGACCCTCGACAACGATCTCGTCGGCTCTTCGATCGAGGTCGACCTCGTGGGCGTCAACACGATCGCCGACCTGCCGAAATGGCAGAACTACTCGGTGACCCAGTATTGGCAGCCGCAGGACACGTTCCGGCACGACGCCCACAAGTACACCATGCAGTTCGGGCCGGGCACGGCGAAGAGCTTCACTCTGCTTTCGACCGATCCGATCTGGAAGGACTGGCTCGGCACCGGCGCGACGAACCTCGTCGTGATGGCGGACCTGCCCGAGGCGGCGGCCGATCAATCCGGCAACGCGGACCCGCGCCGGCTCATCCTTCCCCTGGACAAGCACGCTTGGGGCAGCGACGTGAACACGATCGATATTCTCGTTCAGGAAAGCGGTCTGAAGCTCCTGACGGCGCACAAGCCCTGACGCTTCGCCGTCCGCGACGCCCCGCGACCGGATTCAAGAACGGGCCGCCCGCGCAACGCCCGAGATGCCGATCTACGGAGGCTTCGAGACGCGCCGGCTGCACGCGGCTGGCGCGGAATCTAGCCTTCACGAAGCTTCAGCCGCGGACGGTCGTCCGGGCCGCTTCGCGCTTCGCATTTTTCATCCGCCGCCTTCGACGAAGGCGAGGCGCATTTTCGCGGTCGAGGGTTGGCTGCTGGCGGCCGAACGCCAGCGCGAGGCGGCCCAGGCCGGGGGCGCCGTGCTCGATGTCGTCGCCTGTGGCCGGACCGAGGGGGGCGCCTACGCCGTCACGCCGTGGGTCGACCACACGCTGGAGCCCTTCGTGCACACGCTGGCGGCGAAGGGCGACTACCTGCGCGCGGTGGCGCGTGGGCTGCTCGACGCCCTGGGTGGGTGGGAGGACCGGTGCTGTGGCCCGCACGGAAATCTCAAACCCTCGAACGTCTTTCTCACGGGGACGGGTCCCATCGCGGGGAGGACGTTCCGGCTGGGAGACCCATGGTATCTTCCCGGCGCGAAGGCCGAGGCGCTTCGGCTGCGCGATTTCCACGCGATCGGCGCCATTCTTGTCCGGATGGTTCGGCGGAGGCCGCCTTCGGGATGGCCGATCGAAGACGGCCCGGAATGGCGCGCCCTGGGGCGGGCGGGCTCGGGCTGGCTGGCCCTCTGCAACTTTCTGCTCAACCCGCAGCCCGGCTCCGGCGAGCTTACGGTCGCGGAGGCGCGCCGGAGGCTCGGCCGGATTCCCCGCGATGCGAAGCCCGGCCGCACGCTGACGATCGCCGCCGCCGCGGTCGTCGTGCTTCTGGCCGGGGGCCTTTTCGGGGTGGCGCGTTTCACCGAGCCGGAGGGCAAGCCCATGTTCATCCGGCGGCTCGCCGAGGTGACCGGCAATCCACGTGCATTCCGCAAGAACATCACCCCGGACTGGGGGCGGCTTTGCCGCGCCTGGGGTTCCTGGATCGGCGATCTGCAGCGCAACGGCGGCCGGTGGACCAGGACCGAGGGATTCTGGGCGCCCCACGATCCGCTGCGGTCCTCGCTCAGCCGCTTCCTTGCCTCGGCCGACGGGCTGCGCCCGCAAGCGGTGGTCCCGGCGGCGGGAGAGTCCGGCGCAAGCCTGGGGACCCTGGCCAATGCGCCGCCGGACAAGGTCCGCCGGCAGCTGTTGCGCATGACCGTGTCCGACCGGGTGACCGCCGCGTGGCTCCGCGTGTACGGGCTCGAGCGTGACTTGTCGACTTGGCCCCGCTGGGGCGAGATGAGATCCCTGGCGGACTACCTGCGCGCGCGAGGCTTCGCGCGCGCGGAGGGGGCGCTGGCGCGGCGCCTGCCGCCCGCGCCGCCCGCGAAAGGCCCCCTCCCGGACATCGCCCAGGTCTTCAAGCTTCTGAACGACTTCTCGCTCGACGACACCGGGATCCAGCCGCTCGCCGCCCGCTGGGAGCGGATCCAGGCGATTTCCCGGGAGATGCTCGCGAGCGGCGACCGCGTGCAAAAAGCCATGCCTCGGCTAGCCCTTGCCGGGCTCGCCGACCAGCGCTCGGTCGGGGACTTGGCGGACGCGATGGCCGCTCCGCTCGCGGAGTTGGAGCGAAGGCGCGCCGAATTCATGAATCCGGCGGTCGACCGGGCGCGCTTCCTGCGGGAATCGCCGTTGCTTCGCGAGACGGGCCCGGTCGGCCCCGGGGAGGTGGCGCGGTGGGAGCGCCAACTGGAAGCGTTCTCCCGGGTGCCGGCCGCGCGGGACCCGCGGCTGAACCCACGAATCGATTCCGAGATCGGTCGTGTCGCGACCGAAGGGGCCGACCTCGAGCAGGAGGCGCCGGCTGGAGAATCCGCCTCGGCGGTCATCGCGCGGCCCGAATTCGAGCGCGACCTTGCGGGGCTCGACGCCGGCCTTGCGACGCTACGGGCGCGCGCCATCGTCGCGCGCGACCTCCCCGAGGTCGCGACGGAGACCACCCGGCTGGAGGATGCGATCCGCGCTCTCGGGCGGCGTGTGGACGCTACCCTCGCCCTGCTCAACCCCAATGTGTGGCTGGGGCGAATGGCGGCGCCCTACGGCGAATTCCCCGCAGCCCGTGACCGCTGGCGGCGCTGGCAGCGGACGGCGCTTGCAGGCGTCACCGCCGGGGATCTGAGCGGGAACCGTGACCGCTTCCGGACGCTGCGCAAGCAGGCCCGTGCCGTGCGCGATTGGATCGACGGCCTCCAGGGGGCGTCGGGCTTCGGCGCCCTCGCCGTACCGGACCTTCGCGCCTATACCGCCGCCACGGCGGAAGCGCTCGTTGCCCTGGAGCGCCGGCGCCGGGACGAGGCCGCCGAGGCCGTGATCCGCGCGGCGGCATGGAACGGCGCCGTCCCCGCGTCAAGATGGGCCGACGAGGGTCCGTCCGTCCGCGCGCCGCTCGACGCGCACCGGGCCTGGCTAGCGTCGCTGCCGGCGTTCGCCGCGGGCCTCGACCGCTTGGCGGCCTTGCTGGACGCCGGCTATGGCTGGAACGAGGGGGTCGGCGACGTGCTTCATTCCCTGGCTCCGGTCCCCGGTCTTGACGCCCTGACCGGGCCGCCTTCGGAGCAAGTCGCGGAAGCTCGGCGGCTTTCGCGGCTGGCGGTGAGCAGCGATCGGGCCGAGCTCGTGGCGGCTGCCAAGGGGGGAGGTCTCTCGCTCAAGCTCACGGTCTGGCGGCGCCTCGGGGCGCTCCCGGGCTGGCCGTCGGGGCCGTCCGAGCTGGACGTCGACGGCGGCCTGGTCGCATCGATCCGCACGGCGGTCGGCCGCGGCGTCGCCGATGCCGCCCGACGGGCGCGCCTGATGGACGAGCTTGCCCGCCAGACCCGCGTGCGGTGGAACCGCGCGGCGCGCAATGCCGCGGTGAACCCGGCGCGGCTGGCTGGGGTGTTCGAGCGGATGGACCGTTTCGGGATCGGGGAGGGCGATCTGGACGAGCCGGTGGCCTACAATCTCAGACTGTGGCGATTGAAGCGCGCGGCGCGCGAGGTCAACGTCAACGACGCCGCGCGCGCCCGCGAGCTGCGCGACGGCTTCGTGGCGGCGGTCCGGGGGAGGTCCGCCTGGGCCACTCCGGCGACCGGCGCTTTCGTGAAGGCGATCGCCGCCATCGACCTCTCGGCCAATGCCGCGCGGAAGCCGCCGGCCTCCCAGGGCTCGGCGCTCGGATGGCGCGAAAGCTACGCCGACGACGGCCTGCGCATGACGGCCACATGGACCGGCCCGGCGGGCCGCGCGATGAAGCTGGACTATCTGCTGGTGCAGCCGGAGGACGATACGCCGCCGTTTTTCCTTGCGCAGAGGGAGGTGCCGGTGGGGGATTTCGTCGAGCTGGTGTCGGCTCTGCCGGAGGGCCGGGAGGTCATCGGCCTTCTCCCCCGCTGGGCTTCGAGCGGCGACGCGGTCACCGAGCCGTTCAACCGTCTGATGGCCTGGCGGCCGCGAGCGGACTTCAGCGGGATCGAGCTCAATCCAAGCTGGATGTACGTGGCCGATGCCCAGGTGAGCTCGCTCCTGGAGGACGCCGACCTGCGCGCGTCGGTCCCCGCGCTTGCGCGGCTGGCGGACGAGCGGCCGACTCCATTGAGCCCGCTCCAGCAGATCCCACCCGACGCCGCGCGCGTCTTCGCCGAGAAGCTGATGGGCGCGCGCCTGCCCACGCCGGCCGAATGGCGGGCGGTCGTGAAGCTGGACGGCCGCACGGTCGCGGGGAACTTCCGCGGGAAAAGCTTCGAGGCGCTCTGGCATTTCCTGGATACGCACGCGCAGGGCGGCCAGAGCGTGCGCTGGAGGCCGGACGACGGCATCTTTCTTCCGCTGGTTGCGACGCCGGACGGCGCGCGCCGGCCCTACGCGGACGACGGCCGCGCGGTTCCGGACGCGGGCGGCGACCACTTGTGGATGCAGCCGGTCGACGACGGTCCGACGACGGATGGATTCGTCAATCTGTTCGGCAACGTCTGGATCTATCTGTACGCCCCGGCGAGCGGCCGCTACTATGTCGCCGGCGGTTCGGCGCTCTCGCCGCCGGGCCTCTCGCCGTCGAAGCCGATCCGCGTGGAGGCCGCCGGCCTGATCGGCGCCAGGCGCGTCACCGAAGGTTTCGACGATGTCGGAATGAGGCCCGCATTCGACGCGCCGCCGGGTTTGCGCGAGCGGCTCCGGCTGTTCGTGCTTGTGCGCGATCAGCCTTTCTGGCACTAAAAACGGGGTATGCAGGCACCTCCAGCGGGCAATGTGGCATTGGACGAACCCGCGGCTTGGGCCTCCTCACTGGGCAACCGGCTGAAGTATTTGCAGGCCAACCTCGCGGACGAGACGCCCGAGAACCGCCAAGCCTACGTCGAGGAGGAACTCAGGCGCGCGCTTCAGGCGCTGCCGCCGAGCAAAAGGGGGCCGTACCTCGACTCGCTCTCGGAGCGCTTCCCGACCTGGGAGCTGGCGACGGTGCCCGGCGGAACGTCCGCGGCGGCGGTGCAGGCGACGCCCGACGAGACCGTGAAGGCCTTCCTGCAGCTTGTGCCGCAGCTTTCCGCGGAGCAGCGGGAAAACCTGAAGCAGAAGCTCATGGCTCTGGGCCTTGTGATGCCGGCGAACGTGGCGATCGACGGCGAGGCGCTGACGGACGTGCAGGCCAAGCTCGCGCTGGGGCCGAAGGACGCCATCGATCCGCAGCGGCTTGGCCGGCTCTTCGCCCTCTTCGCGGAGTTCACGTTCACGGCCGATCAGCTCACCTGGAACGTGTGGCGCAGCGCGGCGCCGAAATCGGCCATCCGCCGCGATAGCTCGCGGGGCGACCTGCGGCTCCTGACGCGCAAGTCGCTCTCGGGCGACGCGGAGACATCGACCGTCCTCGTGCAGAAGCAGCTTGAGGCCACCCGCCAGCTCGTGGCGGGCCTGCTCGCGGGACTGGGGCCGGCCGGCAAGAACTTCGCGCGCAAGTACCAGCAGCGCTATTCGCCGGACGCCGTCCGGGAGGCGGTCCGCGCGGAGGGCGGGGGCGGGGGCCTGTTCGCCAACGCCGAAGCCCGCTGCTGGAAGAAATACGCCGACCTCGCGACCGAGATCACGGACGCGTCCATCGAGAACGACGTGCAGGAGGCCGTGGTGAACTACGCCGAGGACCTGATACGCGGCTCCAACCGATAGGCTTCGGCAAGACCGTAATCCAGCGGCCTGCCTTCCACTGACCCCATGTCCTCCCACATCCACTGGAACGAGGGGCTGTTCCTCCTGCCCCACCACCTGCAGCGTCTGCAGCGATCGGTCTACGAGGAGACGACGGCGACCCGCCGGCTCCTGCGCTCGTATCCGGCCGGGGTCGTGGAGATGCAGCTTTCGCCGGACGAGCTCGCGAACTTCCGGCTGCGGTTCGACCGGCTGGTCGTCATCCTCCCGAGCGGGCTGGTCGTCGACTTCCCGGGCAACGCGGACCTGCCGGCGTTCGACCTCAAACCCGTGTTTTCGACAGGCGGCTCGACGTTCGACTTCCAGCTCGGAGTCCCGCTGTGGCAACCGGGGCGCGCCAACGCCTTCCGGATCGGCGAGCCCGCGGACCCGCGGGCGAAGCTGCTCTACAAGCCCGTCGAGGAGATGGTGGCCGACGAGAACACCGGCGAGAACGCGAAGGCCGTCGTCTTCCGGAGGATCAACGCGCGGATCGTCGGCCCCGGCGACGACACCTCGGATCTGGAGCTGCTGCCGCTGCTGCGCCTCATCCGTGCGACCGGGGAGGCGCTGGGCCAGCCCCGGCTCGACCCAGAGCACATCCCGCCCTGCATCTTTCTCACCGCTTCGCCGGCGCTTTATGGCCTGGTGCGCGACCTGGTCGCCCAAGTGCAGGCGAGCCGCCAGGAACTCGTCGTCCAGGTGACCCGCGGCGGGTTCAGCCTGGAGAACATGCGCGGCAGCCAGTTCGAGCAGCTCATGCGGCTGCGGACGCTCAACCGCTTCGCATCGCGCCTGGGCGCGCTGCTCGCGGCGCCCGGCGTCGCGCCGTTCGAATGGTACCTGGAGCTTGGCGACATGCAGGCCGAGCTCGCCGCGCTGCACCCGGACCGCGAGCAGGCCGACCTTCCGGCCTACGATCACCAGCGGCTCTTTCCGCTGTTCGAGCAGCTCGACGAAAAGATCCGCGGGCTCCTGCGCGGCGTCGTCACGGCGAGCTTCGTCAAGGTCGACTTCGCCCGCGAGCCCGGCATGTACGGGGCGGCCTTCACCGAGGATCACTTCACCAAGCCCGTCGAGTACTTCCTCGGAGTCCGCTCCAAGCTCGATCCGCGCGAGGTCGCGCGGATCGTCGAGGATGCCGACCGGTTCAAGTTCATGCCGCGGAGCATGGCGACCCGGGCGGTCCGCGGTGTCGTCCTCAAGGAGGAGCGCATCCCGCCCCTGCACCTCCCGGCACAGACCGGCCTTACATTCTTCCGCGTCAACCGGACCGAAAGCGCGCGGGTTTGGGGCCAGATCCAGCTCGAGAAATCCGGCGTCCTCCGGTGGCCGGAAGCGGACGCGAGCGACTTCGAAATCTCGCTTTTCATGAGCCTGCCCTGACCCGGCGAGACTCCGAATCCCCATGTCCACCCGCCTCCTCGAGCATTGCGAGCCTCTCTTCCAGGCCGTCTGCCGCCTGAACCGAATGGGCCGCAAGGGCTCGTCGATCGATTACGCCCACGCCCGCGCGGAGATCGCCGAGCTGCTCGACCGGATGGCGAAAAGCTCGCGGACCGACGTCGCGCTGAGCGAGCAGTACGCCAAGGTCGAGCTGCCGCTCATCTTCTTCGTCGACTCGATCATCGCCGAGAGCGCGCTGCCGTTCGCGGCCGAGTGGGGCCGGAACCGGCTGGCCGAGGGGCGCAAGGAGCTGGCAGGCGACGAGAAGTTCTTCGACCTGCTCGACGAGACCCTTCAGGACCCCAGCGACGGGGCCTCGGAGCGGCTCGCCGTCTTTTTCACCTGCCTGGGGCTCGGCTTCAGCGGGTGGTATGCCGGCCAGCCGGAAATGCTGCGCAAGAAGATGCTCGAACTCTCGCCCCGGGTGAAGGCGTACGTGGACTTCGACGACTCGGGCCTGATCACCCCGGACGCCTATAAGAGCACCAACACGAGCAACCTGCCGCTGCCGGCGGCCTCGAGCATCGTGCCGCTGCTCATCGTCTTCGTGGGACTGTTCCTCGCGGTCGTCGCCTTCAACTTCTACACGTTCCGCGCGGCCTCCGCCGAGCTGAAGCGCACGTTCGACGCAATCGTCGCCCACGACCCGGCGCTGAAGGCGCCGCCCCAGCCCTGACCGCCATGATCGACCAATTCAAACAGGCGCCGAAGGGGGCGCAGACCGCGGCTGCGGCGCTGGCCGGAGGGGGGCTCCTCGGCGCGGGCTATCTCATCCATTCGCTGGTGATCGTCGTGGTCTTCGTCGCGGTGATCGTCGTCGCGATCCTCCTGTGGATCGGCCTCCAGCGCTGGAAGGCCCGCAAGCGGGCCCGGCTGCTCCGGGGCCAGCTTTCCCTCCACTCGGCGAGCGCACCCAACGCGATCAGCGACCCGGCTCGCCGGGCGAAGCTCGACGATCTCCGGCGGAGCTTCGCCAAGGGCATCGAGAAGTTCACGGCTGCCGGCAAGGATCTGTATTCACTTCCTTGGTATGTGATCTGCGGCGAGCCGGGCTCCGGCAAGACCGAGGCCGTCCGGCACTGCAACGTCGGCTTTCCCCCGGGCCTGCAGGACGAGATGCAGGGGGCCGGCGGCACGATCAACATGCACTGGTGGTTCACGAACCACGCGGTGCTGATCGACACGGCCGGCAAGCTTCTCTTCCAGGAGGCTCCCCCTGGAACCACGAGCGAGTGGCTCGAATTCCTGGCGCTGCTTCGCAAAGCGCGGCCCAACTGCCCCATCAACGGGCTGATGCTCGTCATCCCCTCGGAAAGCCTGGTCCGCGACTCCTTCGAGGAGATCCAGCGGAAGGCCGGCAAGATCGCGCACCAGCTTGACACCATCCAGCGCACGCTCGACGTGCGCTTCCCGGTCTTCGTCCTCATCACCAAGTGCGACCTGATCAACGGATTCCGCGAGTTCTTCTCCGGTATCAAGGATCCGCGGCTCCAGCAGCAGATGACGGGCTGGTCCAATCCCGCCCCGCTCGACACTCCGTTCGCCCCCGAGGCCGTGGACGATTATTTGGCCGAGGTGGTCCAGCAGACCAGCCGCCGCAGGCTCGGCCTCATGCGCGATCCGGTATCGGCGGATCCCGGCAAGCGCCGGATGGACGACGTCGACGCGCTCTTCGCCCTGCCGGCGAGCCTGTCGGCCCTCGGACCCCGCTTGCGGAAGTACCTTGAGACGATCTTCGTCGCGGGCGAGTGGTCCGCGAAGCCTCTGTTCCTGCGCGGCATCTACTTCACCTCCGCCCTGACCGAGGGCTCGGCCCTCGACGCGGAGTTGGCCACCGCGCTCGGCCTGCCGGTCGAGCAGCTTCCCGAGGGCAAGGCCTGGGAGCGGGAGCGGTCTTTTTTCCTGCGCGATCTCTTCATTCAGAAGATATTCAAGGAGAAGGGCCTCGTCACGCGGGCGAGCAACACGAGCACGCTGCTCAAGCGCCGCCGGCAACTTGTGGGCGCGGTATTCGTGGCCGGGCTCGCCGCCGTGCTCGTTGTCAGCTATCTGGGCTCCAAGACCCTCAAATCGAGCGTCTCGGGCGAGCTGGTCTATTGGCGGCCCGCCGCCCGCTCCGACAACTGGTTCGGCGCGCACTGGTTCCCGGTCGTGAACTCCGACCTCCAATTCACGGGGGGCGACACGATCAAGCTCGACGATGGACGCGAGTGGCCGATCGTCGAGTACCAGGAGAAGCTCCAGCAGCTTGTCAGCACGCCCCTCCATATCCCGTGGGTCTTCAAGCCGGTCGCGTCGGTGGCGCTGCGGGCGAGTGCGAACCGCCGCGAAGCCCAGCGCGTGCTGTTCGATGCCAGCGTCATAAGCCCGATCGTCGACGCGAACCGCGACCGGCTGATCAACGCGACCACCTGGTCCGCGGCGGATTCCGACCGGCTGGGCGCGCTCGCTGAGATCGAGGGCGCGATTTACCTCAAGGGCCTTCCGGGCTTCGATCCGGACTATCCGGCGGACGATTTCTTTCCCCCGCTTCTCGGGCCGTCGCTGGCGAAGGTTCCGGACGGCGCGGCGATCGACAACCGGCTCATGCGGGTATTCGACTGGACTTACCGCCGGGGAGGCGCCGGCCGGGGAATGTGGCCCGAATCCTGGCTCTCCGCCGGAATGACGCTCCGGGACAACCAACCTCTTCTTCGCGGATGGGAAACCCTCGAGCGCTCGATGCAGACCGCCGAGGCGGCGCAGCGCGAAGCCGTCCAAACGGTGCGCACAGGACGCCTGACGGTGATCCGGTTCCGCGACGCCGAGAAAGCCTTTCTCGCAGCGGTCGACGAGCCGCGCTCGCTCGCCGGCTGGAAGGACGGCGTCGTTTCCGCCTGGGGCGACCTCAACGCCCGCCGAACCGATGTGGACACGCTGGTGGACGCGCTTCGCCACGCGGCCCCCGGGGCGGCCGCGCCGACGCTCGATGCCAGCTACCGCGCCATCGTCGACCGGATCCGCTCCGAGACGAACCAGGCGTCTCGGCGGCTGCGCGCGGTGCTCGCTCGCCAGAAGGCGGCGACCGCCGCCGCCGCGAACGCGGTTTCCGGGCCGGCGAGCGAATTCACGCTGTACAGCGATCTGAGCCGCCGCCTGGCCGCGCTCGACGCCCAGGTGACCGGGCAGTTCCGGCAGGACCTGCCGCTTTCGGAACAGGCGGAACTCGCCCCGCTCGACGCCGACACCCTCCAGCCCATGGCGGGCGGGAGCGCCGCCTACGCCCGGCGGGCCGACCTTTACGCCCAAGTCGTCGCGGTCCTGGCGCCTTCCGCCTCCGGTCCCTCGATGTTCGGGCATTTGCCCGACCTGCTCGCCAGGGAGTCGGCCGCCCTGGCATCGGCGCGGGAGATTGCGCTCAAGTACGACGGGCCGCTGAGGCAGGATTTCACGGGTGGCGCGCAGCGGCTGATCGACGCGGCGACGACGCTCGGCCCGGCGGCGCTCGGCGACGCCTATGGCCGCGCCTTCGACCTGGCCTTTCCGGCGACGGCGGGCTATCCGCTGGGCTCGGGGCCGTCGCTTACCGCGGACCAGCTCAAGGCGGCCATCGCGATGCTGGGCGCGATCCGCTCCGACGGCGCGGCGCCCGCGGTCGCCCAGGGCCTGAACTCCGCGCTCGGCTCACGGTTCGATCGGGCCTCGAGGCTCGCCGCGTTCGCGCCGCTGCTTCTTGGATCCGGCGGCAATCCCGGGCAGGTGACCCTGCGTATCCTGCGCGACAGCGACCAGGCCCCGGTGATCGAACAGGTGACGGGAGCGTCCTTCGATCCGCGCCAGGCGCTGGGGCGTGTTTTCCCCACGCTCCAGCTCGGCGGACGGAGCTTTCGCGATCGCGGCCTCGAGGACAACCTCGAGGTCGGCCGGTTTTCGATCGCGGCACCGCTGCCGCGCCTGGAGTTTTTCATCACGGCCGACGTCAAGCCCGAGCCCGACGCGCAGATCGCGCCCACCGATCCCTGGGGCGCGCTGCGCCTCATCCAGCAGGGCGCGGTCCGGCACGAGGACGGCAAGGCGTGGGACGCCGTCGTCCATCTGACTTATCTCGGAAGACCGTACTTTCTTGCGGTGTCCCTCACGCTCGAACAGCCGCTTCCGCGGCGGGACGACTGGCCGGCTGCCCTCCGATGACCGGCGATCGACGCCGCCCGGGAGCTCTCCGGGCCCGGCCCCGAACGGTCGGCGCGCGTCGCCGGAGCCTCCGATGAACGCCTTCGCGAAGTCGTTTCTCAACGAGGACTGGAAGGGGGTCCCCGGCGCGCCCCGCGTCTACCTCGGCGCGTTCGGCAAGCACCCCGGCTGGAACGACCATCTCGAAGACCCGGGGATCGCGACCGATTCGCTGATCGAGGCGCGCCGCATCATCTACGGAGGGATCGCCAGCCAGATCGAGAGCGCGGCCTGGGAGAAGGCCGGCGCGGACCGGGTCTCGCCGATTTTCGACCATGTGATCTTCTGGGCGCGGATGGGCGAGACGCTCACTGGCCTTTTGTGGTCCTCCAAGGACGGCAAGGGACGCTCATTGTACCCGATGATCCTGCTGGCGCAG
>JBOHXF010000119.1:0-5355 GCA_050737455.1 Opitutaceae bacterium
GCTCCTATGTCATCGGCGGCAGCGGCGATCGGGAGGGTTTCTTTCCCACCAATGCATGGGCCAGCCACCTGGACGCGGCGACCTGCGAGACCTGCCCCACGTACAACATGCTCAAGCTCACGCTGCACCTGTTCGAGTGGTCGCCCTCCGCCGCCCGGATGGATTACTATGAGCGGGCGCTCTACAACGACATCCTGGCTTCGCAGGACCCCGAAACGGGCATGTTCGTGTACCTCATGTCGCTGCAGCCGGGGGGCTTCAAGACCTACTCGACGCCCGAGAACTCCTTCTGGTGCTGTGTCGGCACGGGCATGGAGAATCACACGCGCTACGGCCAGGCGATCTATCTGCATGGAGCCGACTCGCTCTACGTGAATCTGTTCATCGCCTCGGAATTGTCCTGGCCGCAGCGGGATCTGGTGATCCGCCAGCGGACGAATTTCCCCGATTCCGACACGACCACGCTCACCTTCAGTTGCGGGCGGCCGGCCAAGCTGGCGCTGAAGCTGCGCTGGCCGGCCTGGGCCGCATCGGCTCCGGGCGTCCGGATCAACGGCAAGGTCCAGACGGTCGACGGACGGCCTTCCTCCTATATCACCTTGGACCGGACATGGCGCGATGGCGACACGGTGACGGTTCAGCTCCCGATGAGCCTGCATACGGTGCCTCTGCCGGGCACCTCGCATCTTCTGGCGGTGCTCTATGGTCCCGTGGTGCTGGCGGGCGAACTGGGAACGGACGGGATGCCCGCCGATCCGTATGCGCGGGACCAGACAAAGTTCGTAAAATGGCCGCCGGCTCCCGTGCCGGTGTGGGTCTGCGAGAAGGCTTCCTTGCTGAAGCATATCCAGCCCACCGGGCAGCCGCTGACCTTTCGCACGGTGGGGCTGGGGCACCCGAAAGACGTGACGCTGGTTCCCTTCTACCGGGTCCAGCATCAGCGCTACAGCGTCTATTGGAATGTCCTTTCTCCGGCCGAGTGGAGGCGGCAGGACGGGGCGATCGAGGCCAATTGGAGCCGGGAGGCGACCCGCTTGGCCCATTGGGACGCAAAGACGGCGGAGGCCGGCAGCGGCGGTTGAGCGAAGCGGGCGGGAGCCAGCCCGGCCAAAGCCGAGCGCCGCTCAACGAGCTTTTGGATCAGATTCGCCGGGCCGGCCGCATCCTCGATTTTTACCCTGTCTGCGAACACCCGCGCGGGAGCGAATAAAGCCCGGACGCGGACCGGCGGTCACTTCGGTTTCAACCGAATCTCGAAAAGCTTGGGCCAGTCCTTGCCGGTGACAAACAACCGGCCTGATGCCGGATCGAAGGCGATGCCGTTCAGGACGTCCGTGTGGGAGTCGCGATCGGCCGGCTGGAGAAGGCCGAACAGATCGATGAGCCCCAGGAGCCGGCCGGTGGCGGGATCGATCCGCGCGACGAACGAACTCTCCCAGATGTTGGCGTAGATCTGCCCTCGAACATATTCGAGCTCGTTCAGGCGCTCGAGCGGCTGCCCCCGCAGGGTCACGTCGATCGTCCGGGTGACGGCGAAGGTGGCCGGGTCGAGAAAACGGATCCGGTTCGTGCCGTCGCTCATGATGAGCGAGCGGCCGTCCGTCGTCAGCCCCCAGCCCTCCCCGGAATAGTCGAACTCGCCCACCTTCCGCAGGCTGGCGAGATCGTAGACAAAGCCGGTCCGGCGCTTCCAGGTAAGCTGGTACACCTTTCCGTCCAGCGCCGTCGTTCCCTCCCCGAAAACATCGGCGGGCAGCTTCACCTCCTGCAGGACCCGCCCGGTTCGCAGGTCGACCTTTCGCAGAGTCGAGGAGCCGTAAAGTCCCGTGCTCTCCAGGAGCACGCCACCGCCGAGGCAGGTCAGCCCTTCGGTGAAGGCGCCGCGATCGTGGGGAAACACATTCACGACGGCATAGGAGTCGAACGGGAGGCCGGAAGCCGGATCCCCGCGACAGGCCGGCGCATACGCCGGGAGGACGCCGATCAGCGCCAGGGCGGACCAAAATCCAATCGAGGGCTTCAAGAAGGCCAGTCGAAGCGCTTCCACGAACGCTTTCAAACTCTCTCTGCGCCCCCTCCGGATGGCCTTCGTCCCGGCGCTCGCGCTCAAGGGTGCTCGCAGTAGATGCCGAGAGCGTGCAAGAACTTGGCGAGCGCGGCTGCGGCGTCGGCCGCGATCGAGAGGCGGAGCGGCTCCTCCCAGCCCACCAGGACGAGGCCGCCCAGTTCGCGGCCGCCGATCAAAGGGAAAATCGCAAAGGCGGACGGCGCCGCGTCGGTCTTCAGCCAATCCGGCACATGCGGGACGATCTTGGCATCGGCCGCATCGTGGATGAGGACGTTCTCCCGGTACTTGAGGCAGACGCCCAGGACGCTGCGCTCTCCCGGCGCGACGGCGACGTCGCCGGGAAGCTGAAGGAAGAATTCGCCGGAGCCTCCGGTCAAGAGCGCCTCGCCCCGCGGGCCGTGGCCCGAGAAAACGAGGATTTCCGGGGCGGAGAAGCCGGAGCGCAGGAGCTCCACCGCGTGCGCCAGCACGCGAGGGAGCGAGACGCCTGGGGAGGCGAGGAGCCGCTCCAGCCGGGCCTGCGCGGCGGTCCATTTTTCCGCCGAGGTCATGACGAACTCCCCCGGCGGCTCCGGGGCTCCGCGGCCGCCCGCCGCCGGTACGGCCTGCGGGTTGCGCTCGGCCGCGGCCAGGCGCGCGAACGCCTCCGTTCGACGCATAAAGCGGTTCACCGTCGATTCCGGCAGGCTGCTGATTCGCCGGTCCCTCATGAAATCGCGCAATTGCTCCCCCGCCGAGGCGAGAATCGGCTCCAGCCGTCCTTCGAGATCCGGGATGACCGGCCCGAAGCGGATCGCGAATTCCTTGATCTGGCGGGCGCACACCGCGCTGTCGCCGCCAGCGCCCAGACTGGCGGCGGCCAGACGCGAGGAGAATTCGCAGATGGCCGGAAGCGGGTCGGCGGAGGTCTCGCCGTCGGAACGGCGCGATCCCGGATGGTATTCCCCAAAATAGGTGGCGACCTCGTCGGGCGCGCACTCGCGCTTGAGGATCTCGCGGCCCAATTCGAGCGGAGTGAGGCCGAAGACCTGGCGCCAGGCCGCGTTCGAGTCCCCGCCCCGCATCGCGGTCGCGGTTCGGAAGTCCTCGACCATGAAAGCCGCCATCACAATGGTCCCGAGATGGCGGAGGCAGGCCCCGATGAAGGCCTCCTCGCGGTCGCAGAAGCGCAATTCCTGCGCGATGCTTTCGGCCACGAATCCCGAACAGATGGCGGTCGCCGCGGCCTGCTTATGCTCCTCGGTTGCCGGCCGCCCGCCCGCCGCGTCGGCGATGAGCAGGCTCATCGTGAGCGTGCGGATCCGCCCGTAACCCACGATGTGGATCGCTTGGGCGAGGGAGGTCACGTGGGCTCCGCTCGCGTTATACGCCAGGGTCTGAGCGGTGCTGAGCACCCGGGCAAGAATGACCGCGTCCTTTTGAACGATCCCGGCCAGGGTCGCGACGTCCACGCCCTGCGGGTCGGAAGACATTGTCTGAATGAGTTTTAGCAGCTCAGGCAAGCCCACCGCCCTGCCCGAACGCAGCGCGTCCTTAGCCCGGTCGATCGTGCGCAAGGCCCGCTCGCCGGTTAATGGCGGATCAACCACACCCAATTACATCGGCCGGATCGCCTGTTTTCGGAGCGCTTTTTCCGGCTTACGCTTTTGTAATCTTCGGGAAAGGAGGGGGAGAGCGGGGTATGGCATAGTCGGGGCCTTCAATGAACATCCTTTCCATCCCCCGACTTCGCCGGAGCGCCACCTACGGCGCGGCCGGGATCTTCGCCGCCGCAGGTCTGTTCGCGGCGCTTCACGCGACTCAAATTCCCCCGCGGCATCCTGAACTTAACATCAAGATCGACACCTCCAACGTCCGGTCCGCCGTGGCCGCGTTCAGCTACGCCCCGGTGGTTAAGCGGGTCGCGCCGAGCGTGGTCAAGATCACGGTCGAACTGGAGGCCCGCAATCTTTCGCTGGGCGCCGGCGCCATTCCCTTCGGCGATCCGTTCTTCCGCCAATTCTTCGGCAACCGGCCGCCCCAGATCCAGCAAGCGCCCGAAAGCGGGCTCGGCTCCGGCGTGATCGTGAGTTCCAATGGTTACATCGTCACCAACAACCATGTCGTCGACGGCGCGAAGGACGTGACGGTGACCCTGGCCGACGGGCGGCAATTCAAGGCGCGGGTCATCGGCCGCGACCCCGAGACCGACGTCGCCGTGATCAAGATCGACGCGCATCATCTGCCCGCGATCACGTTCGCGCCCAGCAAGGACGTCGAGGTGGGCGACCGGGTGCTCGCCATCGGCAATCCCTTCGGCATCGGTGAGACCGTCACGACGGGCATCGTCAGCGCCACCGGCCGGCATGCCGCCGGGCTCAAGCTTGATTACGAGGACTTCATCCAGACCGACGCGGCCATCAATCCCGGAAATTCCGGGGGAGCGCTGGTCGACGCCGACGGCCGGCTGATCGGCATCAATACGGCGATCCTGAGCAAGACCGGCGGCTTCCAGGGCGTCGGTTTCGCGGTGCCGTCCGATCTCGTCAAAAGCGTCGCCGACAGCCTGGTCGCGACCGGCCGGGTGGACCGCGGTTATCTCGGCGTCTCCGTGCAGGACCTCACTACCACCCTCGCCGATTCGTTCGGGATCTCCGGAAAGACGGGAGCCCTGGTCTCCGACGTGCGCGCCGACAGTCCGGCCGCCAGGGCCGGCCTGAAGAGCGGGGACGTCATCGTCGGAATGAACGGCGCCCCCGTCGAAGGAGCGAGCCAGCTCAGCCTCGCCGTGGCGGAAGCCGGTCCGGGCGCCCACCTGACGCTCCAGGTCGAGCGCGAAGGCAAGAGCCGCACGATCGACGTCACCACCATCGAGAAGCCCAACACTAACCTGGGTCAGGGCGAATCCTCAAGCAGCGGCGATCAGAGCGTCCTCAAGGGCGTCGGCGTTTCGGACATCGACGGCCCCACGCGCGCCGAGCTCAATCTGCCGGACCGGCTGCACGGCGCGCTGATCACCGAAGTCGCACCCGATTCGGCCGCCGCCCGCGCCGGCCTGCGACCCGGGGACGTCATCCTCGAGATCAACCGCCACCCCGTCGATTCGGCCAAGACCGCGGTGGATCTCAGCGAACACGCCTCGGGACGGCGTACACTGGTGAAGTTGTGGTCCCACGGAAATACGGTATATGTGGTGGTCGATGAAACGGGCTCCTCCGATGGCTCGTCCGGCGACGGGCCCTAAGGCATTTCGGCTCGAACTTCATAGAGTCGATCATGAGTGGTGCCGGCCCCTTGCGGGGGGCCGG
>JBOHXF010000120.1:0-6304 GCA_050737455.1 Opitutaceae bacterium
CCGGTACGCTTCGCCCGCGTCCTTCGTGTCGCGCCGGAGGAGGTCCAGGGTCGCCAGCTCGCCGTACGCGGCGCTCGATTTCGGATCGAGGGCGAGCGCCTTCCGGATCTCCGCTTCGGCTCCCGCCGGATTCCGCGCGGCCGCGAGGAACCGGGCCAGCACCAGATGGCAGGCCGCGCTGTCATGGCCGCCGTGCTGAAGGCGCTCGACCGTCTTCCGCAGGGCCTCGCGATCTTCCGGGGTCCGGGAAGCGTCGGCCAGAAGGAGGAGAGCCCGCCCGTTGGCCGGTTCCTCGGCGAGAACCGCGTCCGCGTCATCCCACGCCTTCTGAGGGGCGTCCAGCCCGAGCGCGGCCATGCCCAGCTTGAGCCGGATCTCCGGGTTCTTCGGATCGGCCTTCGCGGCCGTGCTCAGGTACCGGTAGGCGGCCATGAACCGGCCCTCCCCGAAATAAACCAGGCCGAGCTGCCGCAGCGGCGCCGGGTCGCGCGGATTGAGGTGCAGCGCCGCCCGGTATTCCGTTTCCGCTTCGGCGTAGTCGGCCGCCGCGTAGTAGTGGTCGGCCCGGGACAGATGGCGCCGCTCGCGCATCCGCCGGGTGCAGCCCGCCCCTCCGAGGACGGCGACGGCCAGCAGGCCCAGCGCGGCCCTGCGGCCCCGATCCTTCCCCCGCGCCCGCCCTTCGTTCCGGAGCCCCTTCATGAAGCTTCAGCCTTCGTTTGCGTCCCGGGCCCGCCGCGGCTTCGCCGCAGCCATTGGAGCAGAAGGAAGAAGGGGATCAGGGAAAGAACGAAGAAGATGGGCCCGCCCTTCCGGTGGATGTACGAATTGATCATCTGGGGTCCGATATGGGCGCACAGTTCGCCGATGACCCAGATCCGGAATCCGTTCCGCAGCAAGGCGAGCGGCAGCACCGCGCAGACCAGCGCGGCCTTGCGCCAGAACCCCCGCAGGAAAAGATGCGCCGCCAGGACGCTCGTGATGAGCAGGACCACGCTCGAGTGGATCCCGCTGCACTCGGGAGCCACATGAATGCTGATGTCGCTCAGGTGGAACACGAGCCCCTCGCGCCAGAAGGGCATCAGCGAGACCGCGAAAAATCCATTCGCGACGTCCGCGGACCCCCGCTGGAGGAAATGCTCCACGGCCTCCCGCGAACCGGAGGGGAGGGGAATCGCGAACACGAGGAACCCGAGCGGGAACCTGATCGATTGGAGCGCGCGGATCCCGACGAAAAGGAAGACGGCGGCCGCGACCAGAAGCAGAAACGCGGCGGTGAAAATCGCAAGGCGGTCACTCGTCTCCGGCGTCCATCCGCGTCCCATCGCCCGCCAGCAGAGCCCCAGGAGGGCGCCCGCCAGGGCGAGCGGAACGATCGCCCACCGGCGGGCCGGAGCCGATTCGGCCCCCCAATCGGCATGCGCCGTCCAGGCAAGATACGCGCTCACGAGGGGGACGAGCAGGATGTACGAATAAAGATCGTTCCCCCAGGCGAACCGGGCGAGTTCCGCCAGCGGTCGCCAAAACAGGCCGGCGAGCGCGGCGAGGACGAGCGCGAGCACGGCGAGTCGCCGCGTTGCAACTCCGGCCGCAGGCCCTTCCTGATCCGGGCCGGGAAGCGTCGTTTGCGAAGGCATGCGCTCCGACACTGCCAACCCCCGTCGGCCATGTAAATAAGAGCTTACGCTTACCCCTGCTCCGCGCGGTCCGAAAGCGCGGAGCCGCCCCGCTTCCGCTACACCCCAGCCAGGTCGCCGAACTCGCCGTCCGCCTGCTCGGCGATGATGCCCAAGGTCCGCTTCAGGATTTCCCGCTCGCGACGGAGCTGCTCGTTTTCGGCTGCGAGGCGGGCGTTTTCGGCTTCAAGTTCCTGAAGGGCGTGGACATCGGTTTTCTCGGCGGCGGCGTTCATGAGTCCGCACCATCAAGCGATATCCATGCCAATCCGCCCTCCCATCTGCGGCATAAATCCGTAACTACCCTATTATAAAGATAATTAGCAAATATCCCATGCCGACAGACCGCCTCCTTCAAGGCACAAATCCCGTAAGGAATTCCGACGCACCGGAAGGACTTTCGACGATCCCCGTGACTTGAAAATGCGACCCTCGCGCGCCGTCATCAGAACCACGAGAACTTCTCCGGAACGTGGAGAATGTCCCCCGTCTGGAGATAGAACAAATCCTTCTGCTTCCCATCGAGCACATTCTGAAGGTTGAGCGTATAATACGCGTAATCCTTGCTGCCCTGCTTGTGCCGGATGAGCGTGACGTCCTTCGGATCGGCCTTTTCGTAGTCGAACCCGCCCGCTTCCATGATCGCCTCCAGCGCGGTGAGAGGATGGTCCGTGACGATCTTTCCCGGACGCAGGACCGGTCCGTCGACGTACACGACGAATTGCGACGAGGTGACGGTCACGAGCACCTCCTTCGTCAAAAGCTGGTCCCCGATCTTGGCGAGCAGCGCGTTCTGGAGTTCGGTCGGCGTCAGCCCCGCGGCCTGGACCTCGCCGGCGAGCCCGACCGTGATTTTCCCGTCCCGGCGGATCGGCTCGGAGGTGTCCAGATTCGGAGCCCCGGGAAACTCGATATGGAGCACGTCCCCCGCGCGCAGCGTGATATCGGAATGCTCGCTTTCCCCGGCGAGCGAGGGAGGCGGGGTGCTCTGACATCCCGCGAATCCGGCCATCGCGACCACGAGGCCCAGCGCCAGCGCGCCCACAGCGATCTTGTTCATAAGTTCGAGCTCCTATTCGGGTTTCGGAAACATCAAGCCTGGCTGGAATACCGTCATTCCGGCTTCTGGATGGCGAGCTTTTCCATCAGCTCGTAAAAGGTGGGCCGGCTGACGCCCAGATCGGCCGCCGCCGCGGTGATTTTCCCCGAGTGCTTCCGCAGCGCTTCGGTGATCATCTCCCGTTCGACCGCCTCCCGCGCGTCCTTGAGCGAGGTCGCGGAGCCGCCGGACGCCGCCGCGGCGAGCTCCAGGTCCTGCGCGGTGACCCGCCGGTTTCCGCTCATGATCACCCCGCGCTTCACCCGGTTCTGCAATTCCCGCACGTTGCCGGGCCAGGTGTACGAACGGATCGCCCGCAGGGCTTCCGGCCCGAACGAAATCCCCGGCTTGCCCGTTTCCTCGGCGTAGCGGTGAAGCAGCGAACGGGCGAGCAGCGTCACGTCCTCGCCGCGCTCCCGCAACGGCGGCAGCACGATCTGCACCACCGCCAGCCGGTAATACAGATCCTCCCGGAAAACGCTCTCGGCCATCTTTTTCTTCAGGTCCGCGTTCGTCGCCGCGATGACCCGCGTTTCGACCTGGATCTCCTGGCGCCCGCCGACCCGCTCGATCACCCGCTCCTGCAGGAACCGCAGCAGCTTCACCTGCAGGGCAAGCGGGATGTCTCCGATTTCGTCGAGAAAAAGGCTGCCCCCGTCGGCGTTTTCGATCCGGCCCTTCCGCTGGGTGTGCGCCCCCGTGAACGCCCCCTTCTCGTGCCCGAACAACTCGCTCTCCATCAGCGTCTCGGGAATCGCTCCGCAATTGATGGCCACAAACGGACCATCCTTCCGATTGCTCCGGTGGTGGATCGCCCGGGCGGTCATTTCCTTGCCCGTGCCGCTCTCTCCGAGGATCAGCACCGGCGCGTCCGTCGTCGCCACCTTCCGGATCGAATTGAACACCGCCTGCATCGACGGGCTGGTGCCCAAAAGGCCCTCGAACCCGTCCCCCTCGATCCGCTCCTGCATCTCGCGGTATTCCCGCTCGAGCCGTGAAACATAGAAGCACCGCTTGAGCAGCGCCTTGAGCTCGTCCATCTCCAGAGGTTTGCCGAGGAAGTCGTAGGCTCCGTTCCCGATCGCCTGGAGCGCGATCTCCTTCTCCCCCTGGCCGGTGATGACGACGACCTTCGCCAGGCTGTCCATGGCCGAGAGCTCCGCCAGCGTGGCCAGGCCCTCGTCCGGCGCCCCCGGCTTCGGCGGCAGCCCAAGATCCAGGAGCACGACGGGCGGCCGCGCGGAGCGGAACGCCTCCAGGGCGGAGCCGCGGTCGCCCGCCAGGGCGATTTCATAATCGGCTGCCAGCGCCCATTTCATCTGGGTGCGAATCTCCTCGTCGTCGTCGACGATCAGCAGCTTGGGTTTCATCCGGCTTTGAGTTGGGAGGGTAGGTAAACCTGAAATGTGGTCCCGGAACCGGGCACACTGGAGACGGCCATGCGGCCTCCATGGACTTCCACGATCATCTTGCTCTGAAACATGCCGATGCCGAGCCCGTTCTTCTTGGTCGTTTGAAAGGGCCGGAAGAGCGACTTTTCCAGGAACTCCTGGCTCATCCCGCAGCCGTTGTCCTCGACCGTCAAGACCACCCAGCCGTTCTCCCGCCCGGTCATCAAATGCACCCGGCCCTTGCCTCCGGTCGCCTCTTTCGCATTCAGCACCAGATTGGTCACGACCTTCGAAATCTGCTCCCGGTCCATTTTCGCCCTGGGCACCTCCGAAAAGTCCTTTTCGATCACGAATTCGGTCTCCGAATCGAGCCCGGCGATCGCCGCGGCGACGACTTCGTTCAGGTCGGCCTCCGCGGACTGGATCCGCAGCTCGTTCCGAAGCAGGCTCAACCGGCCGATCACATGGTTGATATGGCTCACCGACTTCGAGACGCCCCGCAGCGCGTCCTCCCGGAAAGCCGGGTCCTCGAAGTGCACCGGCAGGTTCTTGAGCATCAGGCTGAGTGTGGAGGCCGCGTTCTTCAGATCGTGCACGAAGAACGCCGCCATGGTTTGGAACGCCTCCATCTCCTTCGCCTGGAGCAGCTTCTGGCCAAGCTGCACATTGGTGAGGCCAGCCGTCGCATGGTCCCCCACGCATTTGAGCATGTCGAAGTCCTGCGCGGAAAACGGCGTTCCGCCCACCCGGTCGCCCAGGACGAGCAGGGCGATGATTTCGCCGCGGGCGACCATCGGCAGGCAGACGCGGTTTTCCCGCTTGGGGAATTCGCTGGGATGGGCCCTGCGCAGCAGCGCCGCGAACTCCTCGTTCGAAGTCTCGATGTCCGCCGGCTCCGGATGCTCCCGGAAGTGCGCGATCACCACACCGGTTTCAATCCTGGTTAGGGCCAGCAGTTTCGCCCGGGTCTCCGACAGGAACGTCGAGGCGGCCAGCGTCAGCGCCTCGCCTCGCTCGTCCACCACCCAAATGGCCACCGAGAGGCATTGGAAGACGTCCGCGACGAGCTTGACCAGCGAACGGCAGAGTTCGGTCTGGTCCACCTGCGAACTGGTCCCCTCGGTGAACCGCCGCCACACCATCCGATAATCATACAGCGGACGCTGGAAGTTCCGGCTGAGGAACTGCGCGAGCCGCATGCGCAGCCGGTCCGACTGCAGGAGCACGACGAAGATCGCCAGGGCGATCAGAGCCAGCAGGGCTTCCGAAGCGAACACGTTGCCCCGCCCGACCCGGGCCAGGACGCGCGCAAGGAGGCCGACCGCGACCAGGTAGACGCCGGCCAGAAACACTGTGGCCGTGCCCTGCAGGACGGACTTGGACGGATAGACGTCCAGTTCGACCCGGCTTGTGCGCAGGAATGCGCGGACCGACAGCAGCGCGGCGACGACCACGGCTCCGGCGTTCAGGTATTCCAGCGAAATGTCCGCTCCCCGGAAGAGCAGGGTCTGGATCACCGTGCCGAAGCGCACGACGAGGATGAGGCCGACCGCCATCAGCATGAACTTGATCCGCCACCGGATCGTGCCCACCGAGGCGCGGAAGGTCCGCTCGAGGTTCATGAGGATCAGGACGGTCGCCGCCAGGACGATCAGGTTAAGCGCGAAGCCGGACCAGCCCAGGGGGAAAAACCATTCTCCGTCCAGGCCGCCTTTCCGGACGCCCACCACGAGAAGATCGCTGAAGCCGAGGGCCAGCCCGATCGGCAGGACGAACATGGCGATCAGGAACCAGCGCCATTTCCGGATGAACTCCCGCGCATTTCCACGGGCGTAGCTGAGGCTGAACAGCAGCCAGGGGCCCGGGAGGAACGCGACGGCGACTTGGCGCCAGCGCTGCCAGACCAGCATTCTCCCCGGGTCGGCGCTGGAGCGCAAAGTCAGCGCCACGCATACGAATTCGCCGGCCAAGGCGAGGATGCCGCCCGCGAAGCCCCAACCGGCGGGGCCCGCCTTGCGGCGTGTCAGGACGGCGATCGCCATGACGGCGGCGCAGCAGGCGCCGATCAGCGGAAGATGGAGGAGAACGTACACGAGGAAATGCCGCGGTTCGACCGTTCCGGGTCGATCAGGACTCTA
>JBOHXF010000121.1:0-6063 GCA_050737455.1 Opitutaceae bacterium
GCGCAAGGACGCCGCGGCCGAGATCGAGGAGCGAGACCGGATCGTCGACCCGCGCTTCGGCCCTCAGGCCCGGCTCGCGCCAAAGCAGGGGGATCCGGATGCTTTCCTCGTACGGCCATCCTTTGCGGAAGAGGCCGTGCGCTCCGTGCATGTCGCCGTGGACGGATGTGAAGACGATGCGCGCGTCTGTCGCAGGCGTGGCGGCGAACAGGCGGCCGAGGGCCCGGTCGGTCGCCTCCAACTGGCCGTAATAACCGGAAAGTTCGCGGCGCGCGCGGGCTTCGGCCTCGCCGCCCCGCGGAACGTTCGCGGTTAGGTGAAGTTCTTCGGGCCGCGAGCGGACGCCTGCCGCGGCATAGGGCGGATGCGGCGGTTCCAGACTCACGAGACAGAACCACGGTCTCGGCGCCGAAGCGATCCATTGAAGCGCCAGCTCAGCCAAAACGTCGGATTGGTAACCGCGGAGCCGGCGCGGCTCCGGCGAATGCGTTCCTTGCAGCCAGGGATCGTTCAGGAGAAAGCCGCCTTCGAAACCGTCCCAGTGCCCAAAGCCGCCGCGGTCCTCCGGCGCGACCTTCGTCCGGGCGTGCGCTTCGCCCACGAGAAGAGCGGCCGGATCGCGGCGGGCGAGGTGCCAGCCGCCGACGAAGGCCGTTGCGTAGCCGCGCTCGCCGAAGCGATGCGCGAGAGTCCGGCTCGAACGGGGCAGGGGATCGAAGTAATCGCAGACGCCGTTCTCCGGTGACGGCACGCCCGTCAGCAGAGCGGCGCGGGCGAACGGCCCGAACGGGTGTGGAGTGACCGCCTCCGTGAACCGCACCGCGCCGGATGCGAACGCATCGAGGTGCGGGGTTCGGGCGTTGGGGTCCCCGGAACATCCCAGCGCCTGGCCGCGCCACTGGGTCGCGACGACGAGAAGGACATTGGGCCCCAAGCTGTCCGGCATGCCGCCCTTCATGCAGCGGATCGGCCGCGGCGGCAATCCCTCGTAGCGGGCCGATCCGTGTATCGCCTCGATCAGCGTCCGGTCCACCAGCGGCGCACACTGTCGACCGCATGGTGGACCGTGGGCGCAATGTTACGCAAGGCCGCATGGACCTCATGAATGTGGCGATTCGCGAACCAGATGAGGACGATCCAAAAGGCGAGCCAGAGGAAGCCCTCCGAAATGGGAACGAGGGGAGGAGGCGGGTGGGCGCCGCGCCCCCAGTACCAATAAGAAGCATGGCGCGCCAACCGGAACGGCCAGGCGACCAAACGATAGATCACGATGAGCAGGAGGATCGTCACCCACACCGGAATGCCCGCGGGCACCGGGAAACCGAGAATCGTGTGGTTGGCCAGGACCGAGATCATGGCCGCGATCCAGAGAAGGGCCAAGCCGACCAGCGGGAGCGAGGCGAGCGGCGCGAATACGGCCCCATGCGGCCACCCGCACGGCTCCGCCCATCCCTCGCGCCAGCGCGATTTCCATTGGGCGGCCGCCTGGCGCATCTCACGGTGAAATCTCCGCTTCCATGCGCGCCGCGCACTCCGATCCTGCAGGGTTCGCAGGCCCGCGTAATATCCCTCACGCGCCCTGCGGATGAAATCCCCGCTGGTGGACCGGATCCCGCTCGCGGCCTCCCGCTCAGCCGGCGTGGTGGCCGGTGGGACCACGATGGCCAGGACGAGGTAGGCGAGCAACCCGAAGCCGACCGTGCAGGCCGTGACAAGCACGAACCCCAGCCGTACGATCGTCACGTCGACATTGAGGTACGCGGCGATCCCGTTGCAGACGCCGGCGATCATCGCGCCGGTTGGCAGGCGGTAAAGGCGCTTCGGCGGGATGACCTCCGGCCCGGTTGCGCGCAAGGGCGGGGGAGCCGGTCCGGGACCACCCGGCCCATCCGGGCTTCCGGGGGGCGCCCCCTCGCCGCCGGCGTCCTCGACCGGACCCATTTCCGCGATCACGGTTTCGACTTCCCGCGTCAAGATGACGGTTTTCCTCGGCCCCAATAAGCCGTTGAACTTGTCCGCGACGGCCTGCTCGATATCCGCCATGATTTCGTCCCGGTCGGGATTGATGTCTAGCCGGCGGGCGGCGCCGTCGAGGTAGGTGCGCAGCGCCTCGTACCCGTTCTCCTCGAGCAGGTAGGCGTTGCCGTTCAGGTTGGCATTGACGACTCGGTTCATGGGAGCGGGGGGATCATGGGGTTGCGGAGCCCGGCCTCTGGCCAAGCTGCCGGATGGTGGCGTTGATCTTCTGCCAATAGTCCGACGTTTCGCGGAGATGCTCTTTGCCCTTCGCGGTAAGTTCGTAATACTTTCGCGGAGGGCCGGCCTCCGACTCCTTCCACTCATAGCGCAGGAGCCCCTCGCGCCGCATCCGGCTGAGCAGAGGATACAGGGTTCCTTCCTGAGTCGAAAATTCCGTACGGCTCAATTCGCCCAGGATGTCCGCGACGTAGACCTTTTCCGCGGCGATGATCTTCAGGAGGAGAAACTCCAGAAGCCCCTTTCGGATCGAGCCGAATTTCTCGTCGGGATTCATGATACAGGTACCTTTTGATAGAAAGGTACTATTTTTAAAATAGCTGTCAAGCATCGAGAGTTTGCCCGCGGCGAACCTGCCGGCTTATTAATCGGCCCGTGATTTCCGGTCGGCCGAAATGGTGGCAGTGGCCCACCATCCTATCCCTGGACGCTCCGGCTGTCGTGGTCGCTTGGCAGGCGCTGGTGTTCGACATCGCCGGCCGTCGCGACCGGGCGGCGCCGCTTTTTGTTTTGGGCGCGTCCGTCTGGCTGTGCTATGTGGCGGATCGCTGGTTCGAAGGCTGGCGGGTGCATCCCCAGAGCATCCGCACGCGGCGCCATTCTTTTTACCAGAGGCGCCGGTGGGAAATCGCGGGGGCCTGCGCGATCGTGTTCCTGGCGGACGTCGCGGTGGCCCTCGGCAATCTGAGTTCCCGGGAATTCTTCGCCGGCGCGTTGCTCGTCCTGCCGGTCGCGGCCTACTTGCTGTCCCACCAACTGATCCATCGGAACAGCCGGTGGCGGCTCCCCAAGGAAATCTGCACCGCTGTTCTCCTGGCTGGCGGAGTGGCCGCCTTTCCGACGGCGCAGGCCGACGCGTGCCTGGTCGTCGTCGGTGAGCCGGTCGCCGTGTTCGCGCTGCTGGCGTTCGCAAACTGCGCGCTCATTTCCGTTTGGGAGCACGCCGTGGATCAAAGCCATGGGCAGATTTCGCTCGCACGACAATTCCCGTTTGGCAGCGCGTTCGGCCGCTGGGCGGCCGCGCTTGCCATCGCGGTGGGCCTCGGCGGGGGCATGGACGGCGGCGGCGCGTTCGCCGCGCTCAACGCGGCCGGAGCGGCCAGCGGGCTCCTGCTGCTCTGGATCGACCGCGCCGAATCGGTCCTGGGCCGCGAAGCAGCGCGGGTTTTGGCCGACGCGGCGCTCTTGACGCCTCTCGTGGCGTTCGCGTGGCTGCAGATATGACCGGTTTTCTCCGCTTTCCCGCTTCGCCTCATGCCCAACCCCCAAAACTTCGATCGGCTCGCCGGATTCTACCGCCTCCTGGAATATCTCGCTTTCGGGCGGGATCTCGAACGGGCGCGATGGAGTCTTCTGGACCGGCTGGCCGGCCGGCGCAGGATCCTGATCCTTGGCGAAGGCGACGGACGATGCCTCGCCCGGCTGGTCCGGATCGCCCCGGACGCGGAAATCGACTGTGTGGAGGCGAGCGGCGCCATGATCGCGCGGGCCCGCGCTCGGCTGGCGGCGGAGGCTCTGGGCCGGGTGCGCTTTCATCAAAGGGACGCGCTGACCTTCGAATTTCCGGACGCGGCCTACGACGCCGTCGTCACGCTGTTTTTCCTCGATTGCTTTACGGCCGGGACGGTGGCGGATCTCGTGAAGCGGGTCGACCGAAGCCTGCGGCCCGGATCGCGGTGGCTGTTCGCGGATTTTGTGATGCCGGCGGCGGGTCTTGCCCGGTGGCGCGCGCAGATCTGGCTTCGCATCCTTTACTCGTTCTTCCGCTGGCAGACCGGGATTCCGGCCCGGCGCCTGCCGCCCTCGGAAGCGTTGATCGAAGCGGCGGGATTTCGGCGCGAGGAGACACTTGAATACCAGTGGGGCCTGCTGCGCGCCGCCCTGTACTGCGGTCGCGCGCCGGGCTAAGTGGATCCGCCGCGGCCGGCCATGAGCTGGCTGAGCCATCCGGGTTCCCGGATGTGCTCTTCCGCCAGGCGCTGGAGACGCGCGTTGAGGACGGCAGCCCGGCCCAGATATCCGACCAGGCGGCGCGGGTCCTCGCGGCTGACCACGGGAAGCCGTCCGCAGCCGCGCTCGAGCATCCGGTTGAGCGCATCGTCGACGAGCTCGTCGGGGAAAGCCACCTCGGGATCGGCGGCCCCGGCCTGGAGCACCGTCCACCGGCCGGAGCGATCCTTTTCAAACGCCCGGACGAGGTCGCCGCGGGTGACGATGCCTGTGAGCCTGCCGTCGCGGTCGAGCAGCGAGAACGCCGGATGGCGCATGAGGCCGGGTTCCCCGCTTGCGATGCGCGCGGAGAGTTCCGCGACGGTCGTGTCCGCGGGGATTGCGATCGCATCCTCATCCATGACGAGCCCCACCGTGACTCGCTGGAAGACGTCCGCCTCGTATTCCTGGTTCACAGGCAGGCCCTTCCGCGCGAGGCTGAGGGTCATCACCGAGTGTTTCATGTACTTGAGCGCCACGCCATGGGCGACCACGACGACCAGCATCAGCGGCAGGACGGCGTCGTACGAACGGGTCATTTCGAAGGCGAAAATGATAAAGGCGAACGGCGCCCGAGCGGCGGCCCCGAAGAACGCGGCCATCGCCAGGATCGCACAGGCCGCCGGAGAGAGTCCGGCGCCCGGGAACAGGGCGTTCACCCCCCAGGCAAACATCGCGCCCAAGGCCGCCCCGCTCATGAACATCGGCGCCAGCGTGCCGCCGGAGGTTCGCGACCCCAGAGCCGTGAGGATGGCCAGCGGCTTGAATATGAGGATCGCGGCCACGGCCATGATGGCGAGGCGCCCGTTGAGGATGTCCGCGATGGTCAGGTAGCCCGAACCGAGGGTCCGCGGCACGAAGTAGCCGATGACGCCGAGCCCGATCCCTCCGATGGCCGGCCACCACATTTCATCGAGGCCGATCCGCTCGAACCGCTCGAAGAGATCCTCGCTCCACTCGAGCGCGCGGACGAAGCCCACCGCGGCGAAGCCGGAAACCACGCCGAGGACAAGGTACCAGGGGATCGCCTCGACGAAACCGAAGTGGACCGCAGACAGGGCGACCATCGGCGCCCGCCCGAGAAGCATGAAGCGCACGGTGGTAGCAAGGGTGGTGGCGATAACGAGAGGGATGAACGAGCGAGGCTTGTATTCGAACAGGATCAGCTCGATTGCGAGGATCACCGCCGCGATCGGCGTGCTGAAGGTGGCGGCCAGGCCGGCGGCCGCGCCGGCCGCGAGGAGCGTCTTGCGCTCGGAAGCGGTGAGATGGAGCGTCTGGCCCAGGATGGACCCGACGGCGCCGCCCGTCTGAATGATCGGGCCTTCGACCCCGAACGGGCCTCCGGTGCCGATCACGAAGGCCGAGGAGATCGGCTTCAATACGGCGATCTCCGGGTCGACCTTGCTGCGGTTGTAAAGGACGGCCTCGATCACGGCGTCGATGCCGTGCCCGCATATCTTTCGCGACCCGAACCGGGCCATCAGCCCGACCACCAGCCCGCCGACGGCGGGGATGAAAATCACCCAGGCATGCACATGGGCCGTGGTGGGAATCGCATGGGCGAAGGACCAGCGGCCGTAGAAGGCGACGTTGGTGATCAGACCGATGAATCCGAACAGAAAATAGGCGACGACGCCCACGAACGCTCCGAGCGCCCCGGCGATCGTCGAGAGGAGGATGAGTCTCCGCAGTGGGAAGCCGGTGCCCCCGGATTCATCCCAGGGCGGGGGCTTGGCGTTGGATGCGGCGGGGGAGGGACGTGGTGTTGTCACGGAAAATGGGGCGGAATGGAGGGGCTCAACGCGCGTGCAGGCG
>JBOHXF010000122.1:0-2673 GCA_050737455.1 Opitutaceae bacterium
CTGGTCTGGCCGTAATTCACGAGCGATGGCCCGACGGCGCGGATCATCACGGTCCGGGCGGTCTTCCCGCTGATGACGAAGCCGGCGGTCAGCGTGGCTCCGGCGGCGAGGTCGGTCTTGGCTGAAACGTTCACCAGCCGCGGCATTGTGGTGTCGTTGAAGGTGCCGGTCGTATCGTCGTAGATCTCGGCGAGGGCGGTGCCGCTGTCGCCGCTCGTGCTCCCGATTTCCGCCGTGTAGTTTCCGGCGGGCTCGGTCACCACCACCGCCGAGTCGAGGCTGGTCGTGCTGACCGGCGCGAAGGCGTACGTTGCGCTGTCGGCTGCGGCGACCGCTTCTTCGTTGGAACTGGGGGTGCCCCAGCCGGCATTGGTGGCAACCACGACATTCGGGGTCGCGCTCGTGGCAGTGACGGTGAGCGTCGGATCCGGCAGAACCCCGGGTACGAGGTACGGCTTCCCGGCGAGGGTCGGGCCCATGCCGCGAATCAGGAGCGTTTGCGAACCGGCCCCCGACGGCAGGCCGCCCGAGACGAACCCGACGGTCAAAAGGGCGCCCCCGCTCCCGGCCGTGTTCAGGACCGAGGAATTGATGAGATGGCCGGGGTCGGTGTAATTGGGATCGCTCGAATCCATCACCGTGAGGGTCGCACCGGAACTGGTGACTGAGTTGACCGAATTGGTCGCGGCGCAGGTGTACGTGCCGGCGTCGGCATCCGCCACGCCGGAGATGACGTAGCGCGAACTCGTCGCGCCCGAGATCGGCGATCCGTCGAAGTCCCACTGATAGGTGGGGGAGGGATAGCCGCTCGCCACGATGGTGAACACGACCGTCCCTCCGCTCGGAATCGTCACGGACGCGGGCTGGCTCGTAAAGGCCGGTGCCACCGGCGGCGGAATCGACAGCACGGTCACGCTGTACGGCGCGAAGTTCATGCTGAAGCTCGTCCCGGCGACCGCGACTCCGCTGGTCGTCTGCACGTCGGCTGCTGGGTCGTTCGTCGCGGAAACATCGTTGGCCGCGTCCGTTTCCGCCGCGGCGTCCTGCGGGACCCCGTAGGAATACACCGTCGCCGGCGGGCCGGGCGTGAACCCGCTCAGGGTGAAATTGCCGGCGAGCGTGCCGGCCGTGGGGTCGCCCGCGGTCGGAGGCGTCTTGTTGATGACCAGGAGACTCAACGAACCGTCCGTCCGATGCGCGGCGTACACGGAAAGCAGCGGATTGGTGCTCGTCGCCTGCACGATGCTGTCGCCGCCTCGCGCGAAATGCGTCAGCACCTTCATCACCTTGTAGGCGGGATATTGGTCGTCCGCCGTGGAATCCCCGACGGTGATGGACTCCGACGAATTGGTGCCGGTCCAGGCGCCCCCGGAAACGACACCGTAATCGCCATACTGCCTCCAGCCGTACAAGCTCGACGAGTAGTTGCCCGCCGTCGCGCTCGGGCCGTTGCGCAAGGTCCACCAGAACAGCGAATTGAATTCGGTCTGCGCCAGGCTGCCTAGGCTGTCCGCGTAATACAGCCCGTTCACCAGGCTGACGGACTGCTTCCCGGGATTGCTCGAAACGGAGTTGTTCTCCGTGCACAGGAGTTCGATCTGACTCGCCGTCGCCTGGCCGAGATAGTCGTTGAGCTGGGTGCGCAGGCTCGTAGCGGCGCTCTGCCATCCGCCGCCGGATGAGCCGGGGTCGGCGTCCTGGAGAAGGGCGGCGTCGTTCTCCTGCCCGGGATTCTGCTCGTAACGGTGATAGATCAAGAAATCGGGCATCACGCCCAGGCTTTTGAGCGTCGCTAGCATGACCGGGGTCCAGCCGTTGTGGACCTGGTCCGTGACCGGATTGGTGGCCGGATGCAGCGTGTTGTTGGCGTCCGAATCCTCGCCCGGCACGGCCACCATCCCGATCTTGATGGTCGGATCGACTCCCTTCATCGCGGTGATGTACTGCGCGGCGCGGGTGGCGTAAGTATAGGGGTCGTGCGGCACATTATTGGTGTCGATTTCCCAAGTCCCGTAAACCTCGTTGCCGATTTCCCAGTACTTCACTCCGTAATCGTGGGTGACGTTCGCGTACTGGACCCAATTCGCCGCCTCCGTCGGCGTGCCGCTGCCGTAATTGGTCGTGATCATCACCTGGGCGCCAAGCGCCATCGCGGTCGCCTCGAAGGTGTCGAAGTCCACGGCCCACGTCCAGCCCTGGGGCCCCAAATCGGTGTCGGGCTTCGTCGTGCTGTTGTACTGGGTGATCGTGTCGTCCATGTTCGTCTGCCAATTGTAGCCGTCGGAGAGGGATCCGCCGGGGAAACGGAGTGCGCGCACCTCCGCGCCCTGCAACAGGGGGAGGGTGGCCGAATCGGTGAACGAACTGTCCCACATCTCGGCATTCAGGGAGAACATCCGATCGTCGGCGACCCGCACCACCGTGCCGACGTTGACCGAAAGATTGACCTGGGTCTGGGCCCGAAGCGAAAGCGCGGCGGCGGATAATCCGAGGTAGAAAAAGAGGGGGGGTCTCATGAATGGGAGGCCATTGTAGCCGAGCGGCGGGAATCCGGATAGAGGTTTTCCGGTCTAACGTGTGAGAATCTTTGCCAATCGTCCGAAGGCCGCGTACGGAGACCTTTTTGCGGCCTTTCAGCCGGGATTCGTGCTGAGCGATTGCTCAATCGTGCGA
>JBOHXF010000123.1:0-9238 GCA_050737455.1 Opitutaceae bacterium
CCCCGGAGGACGCCGGCGTCCTCCGCCGCCCGGAGCACCGCCCCGCGCGGCGTCACCCGCAGGGTGTAGCTTTCGTCCTCCCCGAGGCTCGGTACCGCCGGACCCGGTCCTCGGCATTCCACGGTGAATCGCGCCGAAATCGCCGAGCCGGCCCGCACGCTCAGCGCCAGTCCGGTTCGCGCGCGCCACGCGGCCGCCAGCCGTGCAAGACCGCCGTGAAGGCGGGCGTCGGACCAGCCGGAGGCGGCGAAGGAAAAGCCCGGGGTGAGCGCCAGCCGCCCCGGAAGGCGCTCGGCCTGCTCAGGCGCCGGCATGACATCGAACGGCGGCGGCGCGGCCCTGAGCGGACCGGCCGCGACGGCAAGAAGCGTCGTCGCCACGCTTCTACTGAGGCGCATCGCGCAGAAACTCCTCGGGGGAGTACCGCCGGAAGGCCTCGATCGCCTCGTACTCCGCCAGGCCCAGCGCGTTGTAGGTCGCCGCCAGACGGCGGCTCCGGTCTTCCGTGCGCTGCCAGAATTCCCGGCGGTCGTTGCCGAGCAGCACCGCCTGGTCCTTTTGGGTTTCGTGCCGGAAGATGGCGCCGCGGCGGCGCAGAACCTCCTGCGGGCTCAAGGGTACGGCCAGGTCGATCTCGTCGGGGGTCCAGTCGGCCCAGGCGCCGCGGTAGAGCCATAATTCGCTTTGGGCGATCCAGGGTCGGCCGCTTTCCCGCGTCAGCGCCTCGCGCAGCGCGCGCAGGCAGAGCCGGTGCGTGCCGTGGGGATCGTCGAGATCGCCCGCCGCGAAGATGAGATGGGGCCGCAGAGTCCGGAGAAGATCCGCGACCCGTGCAACATCGGTTTCACCGAGCTGGCGGCGCCGGCCCGCGCCATGGTAAAAGGGCAGATCGAGGAAATGCAGCCGCTCCGGAGGCACTCCGCAGAATCGGGCGGCGGCGACCGCTTCCTGGCGGCGGATCAACGCCTTCCAGCGGGCGACCTCGGGCTCCCCGGCGGGCAGCGAGCCGGTGGCCTCGTAGCCCGCGCACAGCGCGGCGACCCGCTCCCGGCGCGGCCCCTCCGCCAGACCCGCTTCGCCGGCGAAGCGCAGCGCCCGCCAGAGCGATTCGTCGGAGACGGCATTGGAGCCGGAGACCTGGTAGGCGATGTGGAGCTCGTGGCCGTGCTCGACCAGTCGGCAGAGCGTGCCGCCCATAGAAATCACGTCGTCGTCGGGATGGGGCGACAGGACGAGGATCCGCTTCGGGAAGACCCCTGCGGAAGGCGCCCGCAGCGGGCGGACGGGGGCGTCGCCGGGCTTGGTCCGCGCGGGATCGCGGCCACCCGGCCAGCCCGTGATCGTGTGCTGGAGCTGATAGAAGCCGTCGAGATTGGCCTCGTACGCGGAGCCCTTCACCGAAAGCAGGTCCTGGAGGCCGGCTTCGTTGTAGTCGTCGTCCGTGAGCTTGAGGATGGGCTTTTTCCGGGTCTGCGAAAGCCACAGGATGGCCCGCCGTGTCATGCGCGGGTCCCAAGCGAGCCCCTGATCCTCCAGTGGGCCGAGCAGCCATGGTGTCCTAAAACGGGTGAGGCCGCTCGCTGCGGCCTCGTCCAGAACGAACACGGCTTGGTCGTGCTCCTGCAGGAACGATGCGGTGACCTGCGCCGAGACCGGCCCCTCGAGCGCCGTGCGGACGATCTCCGCCTTGTGCTGGCCCCAGGCCATGAGGACGATCCTCCGGGCCTCCAGGATCGTTCGCACGCCCATGGTGATGGCATAGTGGGGCGTGTGCTCGTCTCCACCGAAATCGCCCGCCGCGTCGCGCCGCGTGAGCGGATCGAGCGTGACAAGCCGGGTTCGCGACCGCCGGACGCTGCCCGGTTCGTTGAAGCCTATATGGCCGGTTCTCCCGATGCCCAGGATCTGAAAGTCGATGCCGCCCGCCGCCCGGATCCGGTCCTCGTACTCCCGGCAATGCCGCTCGGCGGAACCCGCCGGCACGGTTCCGTCCGGCACGTGGGTGCGCTCCGCCGGGATGTCGACGTGATCGAAAAGGTTCAGTTGCATGAACCGCCGGTAGCTCTGCGGGTGCTCGGGCGCGAGCCCATGGTACTCGTCGAGATTGAAGCTCGTGACGTTCGCGAAGCTGAGGCCTTCCTCGCGGCGCATCCGGACGAGCTCGGCGTAGAGGCTGAGCGGCGTCGAACCGGTCGCCAGTCCGAGCACGACTCCGCGCCCCTCCTTTTGGCGTCCCACGATCAGCGCCGCCACCTCGCGGGCGACGGCGACGGAGGCGGCCACGCTGCTTGGGAAGACCGCCATCGGGGCGTGTTCAAAGCTGCTCGGGGGAGCGAGCGCAAGACCGGCTTCGACACTCATGGGCGGATTATAGGGCAAGGCGCCGTTAAACAAATTTCTAAAATGACGATGTTTTTAACCTTTTCGACAGTCTCGGGCGCGCGCATCCCATCAGCCGGAGCGGGTCGCCGTCCGCAACCGCGCCTCGGCGTGTTGACATCTCAATTGTCGTCCGAGGCGCGCTTGATTTCCGGCGACGCGCGATGATAAGCCTCGCCTCGCGCGGAACAAATGGCAGATTTGATGATGTTTTTAACAGAAATGCCGCCCGTCCCCGGTTCGCCGGACCCCGTCCTTCGCAGGCTCTGCGATCTCCTGCCATCGCCCCTGCGGCCCCTACACGGGCGCCGGGGTGCGCCGCTAGCCATGCCGGACAACATCATTTGCTTCGGCCGGCGGAGCGCGACCGACCTGAACCGGCCGCAGCGCGGCCGGGCCCTGCACCACCGCTTCGTCCTCATCTTCGCCCTGGAGACGGCGGCGACGGTGTGCATCGACGACCATGCCGTCCGCCTCCGACCGGGCGAGGGACTGCTGGTCCTGCCCTTTCAGTTCCACGACTACACCGACGCGGCGGCCGAGGGTCTGCGCTGGCTCTTCGTGACTTTCGACCTGCTGGAGGCCGGCCCACTCGACGCGCTGCGCTATCAGCCGTTCCGGGCGGGGGACGCGGTGCGGCGGGCCGCGGCCGATCTGGTCGAGGCGTATCTCGGCCGGCTGGATGCCGAGCTTGTGGCGTTGCTGCTCGGTGTATTATTGGTAAGAATACGGCAGGCCGAGCCGGTGCGCCGACGCCACCGCCGGCCGCCCCGCCCGCCGCGGCTCGTGATGCAGGTCGACCGGCTGGCCCACGGCGCGAGCGAGCCGCTGGGGGTGAAGCAGATGGCGGCCGCCCTGGGGATCAGCACGAGCCACTTGCGGGCGCGCTTCCGCGTGTCCTGCGGAGTCAGCATCGGCAGGCACCTGCGCAGCCTGCGGTTGGAGAAGGCCTGCGGCCTGCTGCGCCTCAGCCAGAACCGTGTGACGGAGATCGCCGAGCAGTGCGGCTTCAGCTCGATCTACAGCTTCAGCCGGGCCTTCCGCTGCGCCTACGGCCGCTCTCCGCTCGCGTACCGGCACGAGGGCCGGGCGCCGAGGGTGGCTGGCTAGGACGGACGCGTGCCCGAACGTTTCAGCGGAAGGAGCGAATGCGCGCGAGCGTGTCGTCACGCACCCGGGCGATGACCGCTTCCGCATAGGCGTCGAGCTCCGGGGCTCCGTGCTCCAGGAGCGGGCGCAGGTCGAGGGCCCAGGTGATTCCCGCATAGCGGTCGGTCGCATGGCTCGTATGGAAGGTAGCATGGGCGGCGCGCCGACCGAGCGTGCCGAGGTCGTAGCGCTTGCCTCCGGCGATCTGCGAGTCGAACGCGGCGAGGAGCTTTGCGGCGAGGTCGGGCCGGCGGCCGGCGTCGAGCGCCACCTTGTCCGCATCGAGCACCCAATCCAGATCCCGCCAGACTTCGCAGCCGTACACGCGCCGGGGCCTGCGCTCGGCCGGGAGACCGCGCAGGGCCTCCAGGCAGCGGGCCAGCACCGCGACGTGGGTGTCGTGTCGGTCGAGCGGGTTGTGGAGGTAGACCGCTTCGGGACGGCCGGCGCCGAAGATCGCCGCGAGGTCCGCGGCCACCGCTTGATGGCCCGGCCGCTTCACGTCCGAACTGGGATGGCCGAGTTGAATCTGAATGGCGTACCGCCCCAGCCGGGCGGCCTCCCGCTGCTCCTCGCGGCGCACCGCCCGCATCCGCTCGTCGGAGGTGGCGGCGTAGGGCCCCGACCGGGGGGAGCCGGCGCCGTTGGTCACGACCACCCCGCCGAACGCTCCATCCGCCCGTTCAAGGGCGTCGCAGATGCCGGCGTAGGCCATGATTTCGATGTCGTCCTGGTGGGCGGCCACGCTGAGATGCGTGATGCGGGCGAGGGCTGCGGACGGATCGTCGCCTCCCGGGACGTAGACGTCGGATTCAGGCAATGAGAAATTCATGCGGAGGGCACGAGGGTTGATTCGGGGAGGCTGGCGGCCGCCACCGCCTGGTGGTGGCGCCTCTCGGTCACGGCGGGCATGCGCAGGCGCACCCGGGCCGCCAGCGCGGGGAACTCGTCGGCGAGGACGCGCTCGGCCGCTCGCAGAAGCCGCTCGCCCCCCGGACCGGAAGTGACTCCGCCCAGGATCAGGACATCGCGCAGCTCGTAGAAATCCGCGTAATGGGCGAGCGCATACCCGAGGCAGCAGCCGAGCGAGTCGTAAACCCGGCCGGCCCGAGGGTCGTCGCGGTCCGCCGCCTCGCGCACTTCCGCGAGCCGCTCGGCGGCGGTGGCCTCCGGCGGAAAGGAGAAGCCGGCCCGCCCGGCGAGCCGGACCGCTCCCTGCTGCGAAAGATATTGTACGCCGCAGCCGCGGTCGCCCGACCATTCGTCCACTGGAGCGTCGGGCGCGTAGTCGATGGGGGTGAAGGCCATCTCGTTCAGCCACGGCGTCACGCCGCCCCCGGCGGTGACATAGCCGCCCCCGAGACTCGTTCCGAGGGACAGGCCGAACACCGGACCGCCTCCGAGGGACATGGCGCCCGCGAGGGCGGTCACCTCTCCGTCGTTCATTACCTCGAACGGAACCCCGCCCCAGCGTTCCTTGAGGGTGAAGAACAGGCGGCGCACGCGCGTTTCGAAATCGGCATCGGAGACTCCGCGGAACAAGGAGGCCGCGCGGACTTCGTTGTCCACATAAATGCCCGCGGCGCTCCCGCCGATTGCGTCCACCCGGGGCAGGCGCGCGGCGGCCCGCCGGATCGAATGATCGATTTCGGCGAGATGGTAGCCGGGATCGCACTGAAAGTAGGGAGCCCATGGCACCGCCTCCGTGTGAACGACCCGTCCGTCGATCACCGCCGCGCATTTGCGCTCGCTGCCTCCGAGATCAAAGCCGACGCGGCAGCCGTCAAGATGGCCGCCGAGGCGGCGTTCGGGAACGCGCTCCTGCGGGAGGTCCTCCAGTTCGGCAGGCTCAACGGCAAAGGGCGCGCGGTAAACGCGCCGGCCCATGAATTCGGCGTCGAATGCGCGGGCGCCTCCTGGGCCGTATGCCGCCGCGAGATAACCGGTCAATTCCGGCGCGCCCGCCACCCGGACGCGGCAGCCGCCCTTCTGCCAGAGCAGGAACTTGAGGAGGCGCTCGACCCGCACCCGGGTCAGACCGGCCGACGGATGCTTCGGACCTAGCAGCCGGCCGTCGTGGCGGGCGACGCCTCCGTCCGGCCGCTCGATGACGAGCGCGAAGGGCCGCGAGGCCGGGTCGGTCTCGACGAGGGCGGAATAGGCGCGCAGCCAAAGCGACGCCGGCTGGAATCCGGGATCGAGGGGAGGGCGGTTGCGTGGCGTGACGGGCGGCATCGGAGGAGGGGCGCGGAGGATAAGGCGCAGGGACCGTTTTCCCAATGGCCAAATTGATGGAGTTTTTAACAATAACGACGGATAGCCGCGACTCACCGGGCGCGAACTTGACTCTCGCCGGTGCGCGGGCAAGTCTGCCGGCCGTATGGAAGTGGAACCCCTGTCCAATCGCGCCAACTGGTTTTGGCTCTTCGTGGGAATCGGCCTGTGGATCCTCGCCGCGGCGATCAATTTGGGATCGCCGGGAACCTGAGGCAGCCGGCCCACCCGGCGGATTTTCAAGACGGAGATGTTCGGACGCGCAGCCGCGGCCGGCAGGGCCGCTCGTAGCCCCGCCGCATCCCGGGTCCATTTCACAAGCTCGGCCCCGCGTAGTTCGCTCTCGCGCGCCGGGAGCGGGCGCTGAGACGATGGGTCCTCCCACATGAACCCCGCATCCCCTTCTGCGCCGTCGACTCCCCCGGCTGGGAGCGCCACCTACCGCGGACCCTTTGCCATCATGACGATCCTCTTCTTCATGTGGGGGTTCCTGACGGTCTGGAACGACCTTCTCATCCCCCAGTTCAAGGAGGTCTTCTCGCTCGATTATTTCCAGGCGATGCTCGTGCAATTCGCCTTCTTCGGCGCCTACGCGGTCGGTTCGCTCGCCTATTACGCGGTTTCGCTCGTGAGCGGAGATCCGATCAACCGGATCGGCTACAAGAACGGGGTCGTCATCGGCCTGCTCATCGCGGCGCTGGGCAGCGCGCTGTTTTTCCCGGCGGCCGAGGCAGTTTCCTATCGCTGGTTTCTTGCGGCCTTGTTCGTCGTCGGCCTCGGCTTCGCGATGCTGCAGATCGCGGCCAATCCCTACGTGACGATTCTGGGCCCGGAGCGCACGGCTTCAAGCCGGCTGAACCTGTCCCAGGCGTTCAATTCGTTCGGGACGACCATCGGCCCGATCATCGGCGGATGGCTCATCTTCAAGGTCTTCAATCGCCCGGGCGCCCACGGCGCCGAGGCGGTTCGCGTGCCGTACCTCTGTTTCGCCGCGGTGTTTCTGCTTCTCGCGGTCTGCTTCAAGTTCGCGCACCTGCCTAATTTCACCAATCCCGGCCGGATCGAGCGTGGCGCGGGCGCCCTGAAGCACCCGCACACCGCCCTCGGCATGCTGGCCATCTTCATGTACGTCGGAGGCGAAGTCACCGTGGGCAGCTCGATCGTCAATTTCCTAGGCCTGCCTCGCATCGGCGGCTGGCCGCATGTGGCCGCCAGCCGTTTTCTCGCGTTTTACTGGGGCGGCCTGATGATCGGCCGGTTCATGGGCGCGTTCGCCCTCAGCGAATTGCGCCGCTGGTTGAAGCGAACGCTTGTCGTCGCCGTGCCTGTGCTCGCGTTCGTCGTGGTCGCGGCGCTTTCCGGGAGAACCCGCGGAGGCGGACTCGTGAACGCGGAGCACTACGGCGCCGGCCTCGCCCTCCTCCTGATCGCCTTCTTCATGGGCGAATCCGGCGCCCACCGCATGCTGGCGATTTTCAGCGTCGTCATCCTGGCGCTGCTCGCGGTCGGGATGGCGAGCTCCGGATCCGTGGCCCAGTGGGCCATCCTCTGCGTTGGCCTGTTCTGCTCGGTGATGTGGTCGAACGTCTTTTCCCTGGCGATCGAGGGCCTCGGCCCGCTCAAGAGCCAAGCTTCCTCCCTGCTCGTCATGGCCATTCTCGGCGGGGCGGTGCTTCCGCCGCTGCAAGGCGCCCTGGCGGACAGGATCGGGATCCAAGGTTCGTTCGCCGTGCCGATGGTCGCCTTCGCCTACATCTGCTTCTACGGTCTCTACGGGTACCGCGCAGGCCGAAAATCGGCCTCCTTCCCGGTACCCGCCGGCGCATGAGCGGGCGCCGCCCGGACTGGCTTAGGAGCTGCGCAGAAGCTTCGCAAGCGGCCCGCGAATCGCATTTGCCCAGATTTCATACCCCCGGGCGTCGGGGTGGAGGAGGTCGGGCATGATCGTCCGCGACAGGGTGCCATCGGGCTCGAGGAACTTGGAGCCGATGTCGAGGTAGACGATCCGCCGGCCATCGGCGAGTTTCGCGATCCGCCGGTTCAGCGCGGCGATCGCTTCCGGCGCGGGCGCCCACCGGTCCCGGCGGGGGAACAGCCCCAGCAACAGGATTTTCGAGGACGGCAGCCGCCGAAGGATTTCATGCACGACGGCCTTCACCCCGGCGGCGGTCTCCTTAACGGTGTTTCGGGGCCGGTGCGTCTCGTGGCTGATCGAGAGGTTGTTCGTGCCGATCAGAAGCACGACGACCTTCGGCGAAATTCCATCCAGTTCGCCGTGCTCCAATCGCCACAGAAGATGCTGCGTGCGGTCTCCGCCGATGCCGAAATTCGCGGCGCCGAGGGGTGCGAAATCCCTCTCCCAAACGGCCTTGCCTCTGGCGGCGCCGCCCGATGTGGCGTCCCGCCACATGTCCGTGATCGAGTCGCCAAGGAACAGGACGTTCACGTCGCCCCGGTGCGCGCGGGCGACGAATCGATCATGGCGCTTCATCCATTGCGCATCGCGCGGAACGGGCTCGGTCGCCGTGTTGGCTCGGAGTGCTGCGGCCGGCAGGACCAGCGAGGCGAGGACGAGGAGGAGGGTGGATCGTGAAACGAGCGGATTCATCGGCGCCTATTTTGTACGCTTGCCGAAAATCTGTCCAGTGCAGCGCGGCCGAAAGCCGCCAGGCGTCAGCAATGCCGACAAGGTCCGTCCCAAAGTTCATCGACAAACCGGGCTTGCACCATTAGCGTACGCGGAACCCGGGACGGCGCGCCGGTCAATGAAGGCGCCAATCCGGACGCATTCATGTCCACTCCCTCACTCACGGCGCCCGGCGCCGAACCGACGATCATCGTCATTTTCGGCGGCGGCGGCGACTTGACCTGGCGCAAACTGGCGCCCGCCCTGTTCCGACTGCATATCCGCGGCGCCTTGCCGCCCGAATTCGCGATCATCGCCGTGGACAAGGCCAAACTCGCCCCCGAGCGCTTCCGGCGGCGCCTGCGGCAGGGGATCGCGCGCTTTTCACCCTCGAAGGAAGCCGCCGGGCAGGCATGGGGGGAATTTGCCCGCCGGGTCGATTATCTCGCGGGGGATTTCACGTCGGCCGCAACCTATTCGAAGTTGAAGGCCGAATGTTCGAGGATCGAATCGGCCTGGGGCGCCGAGGCGCACCGGATCTATTACATGGCCACCCCCCCGGCCATGTTCGCCGAAATTCCCCGCCGCCTGGGCAGGGCCGGGCTCGCCCGCTACCGGGAGCGGGCAAGGATCGTCGTCGAAAAGCCGATCGGCACGGATCTCGCCTCGGCGCGCGCGCTGAACGCGGCCATGCGCGCGAGCTTCGACGAGCGCCAGATCTTCCGGATCGACCATTACCTCGGCAAGGAAACCGTCCAGAACATCCTGGCTTTCCGCTTCGCCAACTCGCTCTTCGAGCCTATCTGGAAC
>JBOHXF010000124.1:0-1654 GCA_050737455.1 Opitutaceae bacterium
GTTTGACGCGTCGATTGATCCCCAGCCGCTCGCAAGGTCGTACCCCGGCCCCGCGCTGCAGCCACTCGGCGAGGAGGTGCAGCCGGTCGATCCCTTCTTGCATGGGACCTTGTTGTTCCCATTCGTCGTATCGTGGAACGCGCTCGAATAATCGGAAGCCGCGAGCGCGTAAATCTCAGGGTTCACATTGCCCAGCCCCTTGGACTGAAGCTTCTGGCTGAGAATCGCGAGGATCCCGGAGAAAATCGGCGAGCCAAACGAAGTGCCTCCCGCCACGTCCGGAGTTCCCTGCGCATCCAGAAATCCGTTGGAGCAACTACTGGGGTCCGCGTCGGACCCCGATGCGCAGTAGAGATAGCCATCATGATTGGGCGAGGCATTCAGAGAAATGTCCGGCACGTCTCGCTTGCCGTCGTTCGGCACACCGGTCCCCTTCTGCCACGTGGGCTTGCCGAAAAGAATGCTCTGGCCGCCGCCGCCGGCCTGAATCCCAAGCGACGGGGATGTATCGTTCCACACCTTCTCCGGAATGTAACGAATTGCGGAAGCGCCGGCGGACCGGTTGGAGGAATTCCAGTAGCTCCCGGGCGCGCTCGTATCGGCGGCAAACACTGTGCCTCCCATGCCGGTCACGTAAGGCGATGAGGCGGGCAAATCCACAGCCAGTCCTTGCGTGGCCTGGTCGGAGGTTGTCGAGCCGTCGCAGTCAGTCGCGCCTCCGTCGCCGGCGGCGGAAACAACGGTCTGTCCCTGCGCGTTCGCCTGCTCAAACAAGCTCTCCAGCGACTTTACCTCGGTAGTGGGAAATTCGACCTCACATGCGCCGTAGCTGTTGCTGATGATGGGGCCCAGATCGTTGTCAATGGCATATTGAATCGCGTCAAACACGCTGGAGCTCTGGTTATTGCCCACATAGACAAAATTGATGGTCGCGCCGTACGCAATAGCCCCTGCCCACTCGATATCGAGGTCTGACTCGTCCTCGTCTCCGCTGGAGTCATCCAGCGTGCTCGTTCCGGTCTTCGGAACCAGCGTAATTTGCGGAGCCTTCTGGGTCAGCCCGGCGGCTTTTTGAAAATTTGTGATGTCCGAGGTCTTGATGGCGCTCTGCCCGACGACGACAATGGTCTGGCCGCTGCCGGTATAGGTGTTGCTGTAGAGCGGATTCAGGTCATAGAGAACGGCGACGTCGCCCGGCGAGAGAAAGTGATCGTGCGTGGCGCCGCTGGTAAAGGTATACTGCGGCCTCACTACTGCGGGAGGCGGACGACGGTGCAGCGGGTGAGGGCGAAAATCGCTGATGTTCCGCACCGAGAGCACCACCCCGGCCAGCGCCGACGGAATCGAAAGCGCGCCTGCGTTCGCCCGATGCGTAACCCCGCGGATTTTGTAGTGGTCAATCTGCGTCTGAAATGCCGCTTCCACCTGGCCCACGGTGCCGGAAAACGAAATGGCATTGCGGCTGTTCGCGACGCGGTCCACGGAAAAGCCCTGCTGCTCAAGCCACGTCTGCACCTTGTCCAGGTCACTCGCCGAGAGCCCAAACCGCGCCGCGTACTCCGCGGGCGCAATCCATTTGTGGTAGAGCGGAGAACCCGGCGTCTGCTGCTGCTGAACCAGTTTGTCCAACTCCGCCTGTTGCGCGGCAGACGGC